>NHFW02000006.1 GCA_002171295.2 Flavobacteriaceae bacterium TMED121 | reverse complement strand
AAAGAGCTTGGGGTTACATTATATTATAATCCAGTTGATATTAAAATTAACGACACTATTTTTATGATTGGCCATGGTGATGGATTAGGCCCAGGAGACTTAGGTTATAAGCGATTGAAAAAAATTTTTAAAAATAAATTTTTTCAATGGCTATTTAGTTTAATTCATCCTGATTTGGGTATCCGACTTGGAAACTATTTATCTCAAAGGAATAAATTGATTTCAGGAGAAGCTGATATTAAGTTTTTGGGAGAAGAAAAAGAGTGGCTAGTGGCATATTGTAGAAGTAAATTGGAGGAGAAGCACTACAACTATTTTATTTTTGGACACCGACATTTACCGTTGCAAATTGATCTAGGTAAGGATTCAAAGTATGTCAACTTGGGTGATTGGATTAACCATTTTACATATGGTGTTTTTGATGGAGAATCCTTTCTATTAGAAAAATGGAAAAATGGCATTTCCAATGATTGAAGCTAAATCGCTTATCCTTGAAAACACCATCATTATTGGCATTATCACTAGTAAACAGGATGAGATCAATTCTAAAGATTATCTTGATGAATTAGCTTTTTTAGCTCATACTGCAGGGGGAAAGGTTCTTAAACGATTTGTTCAAAACATACAAATTAAAAACCCTAAGACTTTCATTGGTTCTGGTAAGATGCAAGAAGTTGAAAAATATGTTAAGGAAAAAGAGGTGACAACTGTTGTTTTCGATGATGAACTCACTCCTGCACAACAAGGAAACATTGAAAAAATTCTACGGTGTAAAATATTGGATAGAACTGGGTTGATATTAGATATTTTTGCACAACGTGCCCAAACAAGTTATGCTAGGACCCAGGTAGAACTTGCGCAATATGAATATTTGTTACCCCGTCTTAAGGGTTTATGGACTCATTTGGAGAGACAGCGTGGTGGTATAGGAATGCGTGGACCTGGAGAAACAGAGATTGAAACTGACNGGCGTATTGTTAGAGATAAAATATCATTACTTAAGAAAAAACTAAAGATTNTTGATAAACAAATGGCTACTCAAAGGNGTAATCGTGGANCACTTGTAAGGGTGGCTTTAGTCGGCTATACCAANGTTGGGAAATCCACTTTAATGAATATTATATCCAAAAGTGAGGTTTTTGCTGAAAATAAACTATTTGCTACTCTGGATACTACTGTGCGAAAAGTTGTCATCGGTAACCTGCCTTTTTTATTGAGCGATACAGTAGGGTTTATTCGTAAATTACCCACACAGCTNGTAGAGTCTTTTAAGAGCACCCTGGATGAGGTTAAGGAAGCCGANCTTTTGTTACATGTAGTTGATATTTCTCACCCAAATTTTGAACAGCATATCGAATCGGTTAATCAAATTTTAAAAGATATTAATAGCCACGATAAACCTTCATTAATTGTATTCAACAAAATAGATGCATATNAACCAGACCNATGGGACGAAAATAATTTGGTTGAAGAGCGAACAAAAAATCATTATTCACTGGAAGAGTGGCAAAATACTTGGATGCATAGAATAAACAATAGGGCATTATTTATATCCGCTGAAAGTAAAGAAAACTTACATCTTTTTAGAGAACGGGTTTATGCAGCTACTCGAAAAATTCATATTACACGTTTTCCTTACAATAACTTTCTTTATTCAGAGAATCTTAAAGAACTATAAATTTTACAAGCTCAATAACTTATTATCCTAGTTAGTAATTAAATATATTATCCTTCAGTCCTTTGTCGTTTTTTTAATTTCTATTAAATTCGAAATTTTAAATAAGAACTACTACGACAATTATCAAACCTCTTAATACGCTATTTTTAACCAATTGTTAACAAAGAGATTTAAAAAAAATTTTCAATTTTGCTATCCCAAAAATTAATACTCTAAGAGATATAGAAAATGGAAGACTTAATAAATAAAAATATTGATATTAAGGCGATCAATGAAAAGATTGAAAAGGAAAGTGCATTTCTCGATTTATTGACTATGGAAATTAATAAGGTCATAGTTGGGCAAAAGAATATGGTCGATCGTCTATTGATTGGTTTGCTTGGTCAAGGTCACATCTTATTAGAAGGAGTCCCTGGATTGGCTAAAACGCTTGCTATTAATACGCTGAGTCAATCGGTGAAAGGTATTTTTAGTAGGGTTCAGTTTACCCCTGACCTATTACCCGCTGATGTGGTAGGAACCATGATTTATAACATTAAAGAGAATGATTTTACCATCAAAAAAGGACCCATATTTGCCAACTTTGTCCTAGCTGATGAAATCAATCGTGCTCCAGCTAAAGTTCAATCTGCTTTATTGGAAGCAATGCAGGAAAAACAGGTAACTATTGGAGACACGACCTTTAAGCTGCCTAAGCCCTTTTTAGTAATGGCCACACAAAATCCTGTGGAACAAGAAGGGACTTATCCGTTGCCTGAGGCGCAAGTTGACCGATTTATGTTAAAAACTGTGATTGATTACCCTAAAATTGATGAAGAACAAATCATAGTTAGATCTAACCTTTACAATAAACANGAGAAAATTAAAGCTGTTGTGACTACAAAGCAGGTCGAAACTGCTCAAGCCACNGTGAGAGAAATCTACATGGATGAGAAAATTGAAAAATATATACTCGATTTGATCTTTGCAACTCGTTATCCNGAGAACTATAACTTGTTAAAAATAAAGCCTTTAATAAGCTTTGGTGCATCGCCTAGAGGGAGTATTAATTTGGCAACTGCAGCCAAATGCCATGCTTTTCTAAAACACCGAGGGTATGTAATTCCTGAGGATGTCAGAGCAGTTATTTATGATGTTTTAAGGCACCGCATNGGATTGACNTATGAGGCAGAAGCAGAAAACGTCACTACGGAGGATCTNATCAGCCAAATCATAAATGAAGTTGAGGTGCCTTAGGCAATAGACTCTTTTGTTATTTCTAATTTAATTACTAATGGACACTAAGGAGCTCCTAAAAAAAGTTCGTAAAATTGAAATTAAGACTCGCCGGTTAAGCGACAATATTTTTGGAGGCGAATATCATAGCACATTTAAGGGAAGAGGTATGACCTTTAGTGAGGTACGTCAATATCAGTATGGAGATGACGTAAGAAGTATTGACTGGAACGTTACTGCCCGATATAATGAACCATTTGTGAAGGTTTTTGAGGAGGAACGGGAACTGACACTTATTTTGATGATTGATATTAGTGGATCAGAGTTATTTGGTACTCAAGGACAATTCAAACGTGAGGAATTAACAGAAATAGCTGCAACGCTTTCTTTTTCGGCTATGCAAAACAATGATAAGGTGGGATTAATTCTTTTTTCTGATCAAGTCGAGTTGTTTATTCCGCCNAAAAAAGGACGTTCTCACGTTTTACGAATCATCCGAGAGCTATTGGAGTATGAGCCTAAGAGTCGAAAAACTAATATCAGCAATGCCCTAGAATTTTTATCGGGCGTAATAAAAAAGAAGGCCATCGTTTTTTTGATGTCTGATTTTATGGACAGTGACTATGAAAAAACCTTAAGGATTGTAGCCAAAAAACACGATTTGACCGGTATTAGAATTTATGACCGCCATGAGGAAAATATTCCAAATTTAGGCTTAGTCCCCATGTTGGACAACGAAACGGGTCAAACAGCCTATGTCGACACCCAGTCTGCAGCAGTACGTAAGGCTTATGCTCAGCAGTATTCTATACAAGTAAAGGTATTTGAAAACTTGTTTCATAAAAATGGCGCCGGAACCTTGCATTGCCGATTGGATGAGAGCTATGTAAAAAAGCTGTTGAATTTTTTTAAATCAAGAGGTTGATGAGAAGAAGTACCTTTCTTTTTTTTGGATTGATTTTTTCCTTTTGCATGATGAGAGGACAGACTGCTTCGGAATTGATTGTGGCTGTTGATACCACCAAAATGCGAATTGGTGAACAAATTAAGTATACGCTTCAATTGAAAGCCGATTCCACTGCACAGATTATTTTTCCAAAGCAAGCTATGTTTGCCCCTTTTGAAATCCTAGAGGAAAGTCCGATTGACACCCTAAGAGCCTTAAGTCACTACCTTTTTACCAAAAAATATGCCCTAATTCAATTTGATTCTGGAGCCTACTGGTTGCCACCGCAGAAAGTCTCGGTTAATGGATTTGTCAAAATTTCGGATTCTCTTCTGATTCAGGTGACCAATGTACCAGTTGACACGCTTAAGCAAAAGTTATTTGATATTAAGCCAATTGCCCAAGTTGAGGAAAATTTTGATGCACTGACTCAAAGTTTAATCTTTGGATTATTGGCTGTTTTGATTTTGATTGGATTAATTTATAGTTTCTTTTTTGCCAAAAAGAGGAGGGAGGAACGCAGAAAGAAACTTCCACCTTTTGAACGAGCTATCGAGGAATTAAAAGCATTGGAAGCTGTTTCTCCCACTAAGCATGAGGAGTATAAAAATTACTATTCTAGATTGACAGATGTGGTTAGACGTTACTTAGAGGATGAGGCTAAAATCTCTGCCTTGGAAAGCACTACGGATGAGTTATTACTAAAGTTAGAGGCCTTAAAACAATCTAGAAAATTGGAGTTGGAAAAGGAGACAATCAAGAATCTAAAGTCTGTTTTACAAACAGCTGATTTGGTAAAATTCGCCCGCTCAATGCCTGAATTCGGCACCACTGCCAAAGACAGAGCATTGGTCCAGGGAGTCGTAATTGAAACCAAAGAAGCCTTGCCGGAGCCCACGCCTGAAGAGATAAGAGAAAGAGAGGAATACCGACAATTACTTTTACAGAAAAGAAGAAAACAGCAGTTAAAATGGGGTTTTTCCTCATTGGGAATTCTAATAGTTTTAAGCTTTGGAATAGCCGTTACTGTTTATGGATTTTATCCCGTTAGAGACACTTTCCTTGGTTATCCGACCATAAAGCTTAAAAACAAAGAATGGATTAGAAGCCAATATGGAACCCCTCCTGTGAAAATAGAAACGCCAGAGGTTTTGCGCAGGGTTAAAACAGAAATGGGTGGTGCATTGCGTTTTTCTTCAGGGGACTATGATTCTCCTTTTTATATCGATTTGGTTTTCACCCAAAAACCGCCCAAACAGGAAAAGCAAGAAAAATCTAATGATGAGGAGCTAACTGCCAAAAAAAAAGAGGCTGTACAAGTATTAATTAATGAAATAATCAACGATTTCCAATCTCGAGGTGCGGTAAATATTCTCATCAAAGAAGAGGAGTTTACCACATTATCTGGAATTCCGGCACTGAAAATTTACGGGACCCTAGATTATCCGAAAAAAGGAAAAGACAAACGGGTACGCTGCAATTATATGACCCATTTATTTGATTTTGATCAGGGTGGAATTAATTTGACTTTATTGTATGAGAAAGAAGATCGCTATGGTCCAGAAATCGAAAAAAGAGTCATGGATAGTTTTGAACTTATAAAAGAATTATAAAAGTGTTTGAGGGAATTTACTTAGCAAATCCTAATTATATGTGGCTATTTCTGTCACTTCCACTTCTGATAGTATGGTACTTTTTTAATTCAAAAAAAGTACAGCCTGTATTAAAAATATCTTCCCTGAAAGGCTTTCATCAAAAAACAAGTTTTCTGGCTAGGCTACAACCGTTATNATTTATTTTAAGGTTACTTTCATTGAGTTTGATTATTCTGGCACTTTCTCGCCCTCAAACTATGGATGTTTCGACAAGAACTAAAACCAATAAGGGAATAGATATTATTATGGCGATTGATGTATCNTCTAGTATGCTGGCACAAGATTTGAAACCCAACCGNCTTTCCTCGTTAAAGAGAGTGGCTTCATCTTTTATTGATGATCGAATAAGCGACCGAATTGGGTTGGTTATTTACGCAGGAGAAAGTTATACTAAAACACCGATTACCAGTGATAGAGCCATTGTTAAAAATGCTTTACGTGAAATAAGTTATGAAGGTGTCATTGAGGACGGAACAGCTATAGGGATGGGGCTCGCTACCGCTGTGAACCGATTGAAGGATAGTCGTGCTAAAAGTAAAGTGATCATTTTGCTAACTGATGGTGTTAATAATTCAGGTTTTATTGACCCTAAGATCGCCAGTGAATTGGCAGTAGAATATCAGATTAAGACCTATACAATCGGACTAGGGAGTAATGGTACGGCTAGAGCACCCCTTGGGATTTTGCCAAACGGTAAGTTTCAATATGGTCTGACCAAAGTTGAAATTGATGAGGAGTTATTGAGGACTATTGCTAAAAATACTGGGGGTCTTTACTTTCGTGCGACCAATAATAAAAAATTGGAAGAAATTTATGATGAAATTAATAAATTAGAAAAAACCGAAGTAGAGGAATTTAAATATTACAATTACGAAGAAAAATTTAGACCTTTGATTTTATTGGCGTTGGCTTTAATATTAATTGAGTGGTTGGCTAGAAATACACTATTTAAAAGCTTTATTTGAGATGTATCAATTAGACACACCTTTATACTTATACCTTTTTTGCATCCTGCCTTTATTATGGGTTAGTTATATATTGGTTGTGAAATGGAAGCGAAATGCGCAAATGCGCTTTGCCCAATCTTCTTTAATGGAAAAATTAAGCCCTAATAGGTCTAAATTTAAACCGGCTTTAAAGTTACTGCTGTTGACCCTTGGGATTTCATTTTTAACTCTAGGCTTNGTAAATCCTAAAATAGGNACGCAGTTAGAAACTGTTAAAAGGGAGGGAGTAGATATCGTTTTTGCCATTGATGTCTCTAAGAGTATGTTGGCAGAGGATATTGCTCCCAATAGATTGGAAAAGTCAAAACGTCTGGTTTCAGCTATCATCAATAAACTAACCAGTGATCGAATTGGGATAATTGCTTATGCTGCTCAAGCTATTCCTCAATTGCCCATTACTACTGATTATGGTGCTGCTAAAATGTTTTTACAAGCGCTGAATACTGATATGTTGTCTTCTCAAGGAACAGCTCTTGATGCTGCTTTAGATTTATCTGGAACCTTTTTTGATGATGAAGACCAAACCAATCGGGTGTTGTTTTTAGTTTCGGACGGAGAGGATCACTCTGAAGAGGGAGAATCTGCCGCGAATAGGGCTTCAGAAATGGGGATAAGAATTTTTACTTTTGGGGTAGGATCAGAGGAAGGTGCTCCTATACCTATTAAAAAAAGAGGAGTCGTAGAGTCCTACAAGAAAGATTTGGAGGGGAAAACGGTAATTACCAAAAGAAACAAGGATATTCTAATGCGAATAGCCAATGCTGCTGATGGTGAATATGTTGATGGCAATGATACACAAGTGGTAGTGGATTTTGTACTAGAAACCCTTAAGAATATGGATAAAAAAGAATTTGAAGCAAAGAAATTTGTGAGTTACAAAGATCAGTTCCAGGCTTTTCTTTCTGCTGGATTCCTATTAATTTTGTTAGAGCTATTTCTTTTTGAAACTAGAACGAAATGGGTAGAACGTCTTAATTTATTTAACGAAAAATGATTGTATTAAGAACTTCTTTATTGGTTTTATTTCTCTTTGCCCTTGGGTCAATTAAGGCACAGGAGGGAGAGGTAACCAATCAAATTTACGAAGGGAATACACTCGTGGAAACAGAGGNATTTGATGAGGCTGAAATGGCTTTCCGTAAGGCACTGTCTAAATCTCCTGAAAGAACTGAGGCGCTCTACAACCTGGGCAACACACATTTTAATGAGCAGGATTATGAGGAGGCGAAGCAACGGTATTTTCAAACCCAAAAATTTGCTAACAACAATTCAAGTAAGCACCATGCATTTCACAATATGGGTAACGTTTTTATGAAACAAAAAGATTACGCTAAGGCGGTAGAGACCTATAAAAATGCATTGAGAAATAACCCTCAGGATGAAGAAACGCGCTACAACTATGCCTTGGCAAAGGAATTACTCGAAAAAGAACAGCAACAACAGGATAATCAGGACCAAAATCAAGACGATCAGGATCAGCAAGACCAGGATGATNAAGAAAATAAAGANCAAGACAAGGACGGGGATAAAGATCAAGATTCCAGAGAGAATAAGGAAGATAATGAAGGAGATGAAGGAGAAGATGAAAAGGATAAAAAGGACGAAGGGGATCAGGAAAAAGAGAACCAACCAAATGAAGGAAATGATGAAAAGCAAAATCAACAGCCCCAGCAACCACGACAAACGGAATTATCTCCGGAGCAAGTGAAGAGCTTGTTAGAGGCAATGAACAATCAGGAAAAAGAAGTTCAAGATAAGGTGAATGCTGAAAAGGTANAGGGAACTCCTGTAAGAGGCACAAAAGATTGGTAAAATTTTATCGATGAAAAAAATTCAGATTTTTGTTTTAATGATATTTATGGGAATTGTCCAGACAATTGCTCAAGATGTCAGTTTTGACGCAAAAGTTAGTAAGAGAAGCCTGGGTTTGAATGAAAGGCTTCGGATAGATTTTATAATGAATCAAAACGGGGATAACTTTACTCCTCCAGATTTTTCAGGATTCAGAATCGTTGGCGGACCTAATCAGTCAATCAGTAATTCATGGGTGAATGGAAAAAGAAGTTTTTCAAAAACTTATACTTATTTCCTTACTCCAAAAGAAAAAGGCGCTTTAAAGATCAAACAAGCCACAATTAGTATACTTGGTGAGGTTTATAAAACGACCCCTGTTGATATTACAGTTACCCAAGCAGTAGCTGTTCCAAGAGACCCAAACAGTCCTGAATATCTAATCGATGATAACCTCCACATGGTTGTTGAGATTTCAAATAGCCGTCCTTATCTCAATGAAGCCATAACGGTAGTGTATAAATTGTATTTCAGAAACCCATTAAGAATATCTGATGGACGTGCCATTGAAAATCCTCAGTTTGAAGATTTTTGGAGCCACAACATTGATATACCCCAGCTAAAAGTAGAATCAGGAACTTACAAAGGGGAAGATTACAATGTGGTTGTATGGCGAAAGAGTGTTTTATATCCACAGAAAACGGGAAAATTGACAATTGAGCCACTGAGCTTGAGTTTGGTNATTGATTTACCTTCTAAAAGAAGGGATTTTTTTGGGAATAGAGTTGTTCAACAATCTTCGAGAATAGTATCGGCTGGAAAAAGAACCATCGATGTAAAGTCNCTACCTGAAAAAGGAAAACCTGCTGATTTTTTTGGTGCAGTAGGCCAGTTTGATTTTGATGCCTTGATTAATAAAAATTCATTAAAGGCGACCGAATCTTTTGAAGTTAAGTTAAAAGTATCAGGGAACGGGAATTTGAAGCTTTTCAATTTACCCAAACTTGTATTACCCAATACGCTGGAAGTTTTTGAACCAGTACATAGCGAGAATATCAAAACGACCCTTTATGGAATGGAGGGTAGTATTGAGGATAAATATACCATTGTTCCAGGCTTTCAAGGGAAATATCCTATTTCAGTAATTTCATTTTCTTATTTCGATCCTAAAAAAGAACGCTACTTTACGTTGAGCTCTAATGATCAAATAGTAGATGTTTATGGAGGACCTGTTTTATCCAATTCTAATCAAAATATTCCTCTGGCTAGCAATCAGTTGGTAACCACCGCTGATGAATCTTTCCGATTTATTAAATTAAAATCTGACCTTGAGCCCATTGTTAAGAGGAGATTTTGGAATAGTAAATTGTTTTATAGTCTAATGGCTTCGCCGTTATTTATGTTGCTTGCTTTTGTCATGTTTGCAAGACGCAACCAAAGAATTTCCAACGATGTTGAAGGCTCTAAGTTGAGGGCAGCAAATCGTTTGGCCAAAAAGTATCTCGGTGAGGCCAAAAAGAATTTAAGAAATAANCCCCTTTTTTACGATGCTTTGGAACGNGCACTTTACAATTATTTAAGGGCAAAATTGAAGATCAAAATGGACGATTTTAGTAAAGAAAAAATATCACAGTTATTATCCGTCAAAAACCTATCTCCNAACGAAATAAACCCATTTATTGNNGTTTTGGAAAAGTGTGAAATAGCCAGATATTCTCNCGCTACTGATGCTAAAATGCAACAAGACTTTCATAAAGCGATTCAGGTAATCTCAAGTATTGACAAGAAATTATGAGAAAGCAATTAATGNTATTTTTTTTATTACTGTTTGTGTTTTTAGGGTTTGGACAAGACATCAATCAGACATTTGAAAATGGCAATACAGCATATAACGCTGGTCAATTCGAAAAAGCGACTATGTTCTACAAAGAAATTTTAGAATCAGGAGAACACAGTGCAGCTCTTTATTTCAACATTGCCAATTGTTATTACCGATTGAATAATGTTGCGGAGAGTATTTTCTTTTTTGAAAAAGCTAAACAATTGAATCCATTGGACGAAGACATAAAAATCAATAGTACTTTTGCTCAAAACATGGCTATCGATGCAGTAGAGTTATTGCCTAAGTCACAAATTACAATATTTCAGGAAAGCTTAGTTGGATTGTTTGATCAAGAAGGATGGTCAATACTTGTGGTAATTTCGACATGGTTATTGGTAATTTTTTTTGGACTTTATTTGAAAAATAAAACTCCCTCAATCAAAAGGATTTTCTTTGTTATTTCGATACTAATCGGTTTGTTTTTACTTAGTTCTGTATCTATTTCAATTGTAAAATCCTCAGATGAAGTTACCACAACCCACGGCATCTTATTTGATGAGAAGATTGAAGTTTGGGCTGAACCCAATTCAAGAGCAGAGGGTTTATTTATACTTCACGAAGGGACTAAAGTTCAAATGTTAGATGCCCTTCAAGAATGGCAAAAAATCAGAATCGCTAATGGTTCAGAGGGTTGGATCAAGGATGGTAAAGTTAGAAGTCTTAAAAGCTTTAAATAAGATCATCAGGTAGGGCTTCAGTAAACTTACTTCCCCAATTAAATAGGTATTCTCCTAGTTTGGTAATAGGATCAAATAAAACAGAATTACTAATCATTTCTTGGTCAATAATAGGAATCCATTGATTTATTTTTATTATAAAAAATAAAACTACGCTAGTCAGGATGGCCCATTTTAAAATGCCAAAAATAGAACCAAGAAATTTATTAATTAGTCCCAAGGAGGCCTGGCTTAAAATTTTCGTCAAAACTTTTGCTAAAAAAGACACCCCATAAACAATCAGGATGAATACTAACAGATAAGAAACAGTTTGTGTCGCTATGGGGTTCCAATCAAAAAAGACTTCAAGTTGTTTAGCTATGAAACTGGAAAATTTTACCGCCCCTAAGAGTCCTAAAAATAATGCAGCTAGGCTGGCAACCTCAATTATAAAACCTTTTGTAAAACCTTTTAAAAATCCAAAGACTAAGGCAAGAGTAATAATTATATCAATAATATTCACCTTACTAAAGTACTTTATTTTTAGGAATTAGGTACTTGATTTTATCAAAGCCAGTATCTTTGTAATGTGCAAAAAAATCTAAATCGAGATCAAGAATTAAAAGATCGATGGGATGCGTTGGTCATTATTTTGAGCGATAAGTTTTCTGATGGACAAGCATTAGATATTGAAGGTATTCTTTATTTAGTTGGTATGCAGGAATTGGGTCAGGTTCATCTTAAAATGAAAAAGGATGATAACGTCAATTTAATACATGTTGGAATATGCAGTGTATTAGAACCCTATGGCTATTATAGTTTTGACTACTTTGATGACGATGGTTGGCCTCATTTTCAACTTTTGGAACCATTGCCACCACTAAAATCTGGTGAGCAAAGTATATTGATAAAGGAAGCATTAGTTACTTATTTTTTAAAAAGGGAGCTAATTCAATAAATGTTTATTTTTATATTATGATTGAAAAAATTGATGAGAATCTGGAATTGGTCAAGTCGTTTAGTATCCAGTCTAAGGAGGAAGCCGAAGCATTTCGCATAAAGTATTTGGGAAAAAAGGGTATTTTAAACGATTTTTTTACACAGTTTAAATCGGTCCCTCCTGCCGAAAAGAAGGATTATGGTCTTGCATTAAATCTTTTAAAGAAAGCCGTCACAGAAAAAGTGAAAACATTTCAATCAGAAACGGAGACTTCTTCTCAAGGCAGCTTAGGTGACTTGTCAAGATCAGGATTCCCTATTGAATTTGGTTCCAGACATCCTTTATCATTAGTCAAAAATAGAATAGTAGATATATTTGCTCGAATTGGATTTAATATTTCTCAGGGGCCTGAAATTGAAGACGATTGGCATAATTTTACCGCTCTTAATCTACCTGAACACCATCCGGCAAGAGATATGCAGGATACTTTTTTTATTCAAACAAATCCAGATATATTATTGCGGACCCATACCTCCTCTGTTCAGGTTAGATTTATGGAAAACAATAAGCCACCCATCAGAACAATTTCTCCTGGACGAGTTTTCAGGAATGAGGCTATTTCAGCAAGATCTCATTGTATATTTCATCAGGTAGAGGGGCTATACATTGATAAAAATGTTTCATTTGCAGATCTAAAGCAAACCTTACTTTATCTAACTAAATCCTTATTTGGAAAGTCTAAGATACGTTTAAGACCCTCTTATTTTCCATTTACAGAACCAAGTGCTGAAGTAGATATCTATTGGGGTTTAGAGACCGAAACTGATTATAGAATTACCAAGGGAAGTGGTTGGTTAGAAATCATGGGCTGTGGCATGGTCGATCCTAATGTTTTGAAGAATTCTAATATCAATCCTGATGAGTATTCCGGCTATGCTTTTGGAATGGGAATCGAGCGAATTGCAATGTTACTTTATGAAGTTGGAGACATTAGATTATTTTTTGAAAACGACATTCGTTTTTTATCCCAATTTAAATCAGGAATTTAATCTAATTTTTTAACTAATTTTTTAAATACCCTATCTGCATTTTTCCCTTCGTAAAGAATACTAAAGACTGCATCAATAATCGGAACACGTGTTGGGTAATCGCAGTTGATTATTTTAGCTGATTTTGTTGCGTAATAGCCCTCTGCTATCATTTGCATTTCCGTTTGAGCAGCCTTTACAGAATAACCTTTACCTATCATACTGCCAAAAGTTCGGTTACGACTAAAAACGGAGTAACCAGTAACCAAAAGATCACCTAGGTAAGCAGAATTATTAATATTACGTTTAAGTTTGTAGACATCGTTGATAAACCTTTTCATCTCTCGGATCGCATTACTCATTAAAACACTTTGAAAATTATCCCCGTAACCTATTGAGTGAGCAATTCCTGCAGCTATTGCATAAATATTTTTCAGCATACTTGCGTATTCGGTTCCAATAATATCATTGGAAATTTTAGTACGAATGTATTTAGTTTTCAACATTAAGGCAATTGCTTTTGCTAAATTTGTATTAGAGCAGGCTACAGTGAGAAATGAAAGTCGTTCCATTGCAACCTCCTCTGCATGACAAGGACCAGTTATCACTCCAATTTTTTCATATGGAACGTTATGTTTTTCATGTAAATGTTTGCCAACAATTAGCATGCTTTCCGGGACAACTCCCTTGACCGCTGTAAATATTATTTTTTCATTTATTAAAGTATTAATTTTCGCTAATTCAGACGAAATAAAAGCCGATGGAATTGCAATAATCAAAATATCAGCATCGATAATTACCTGATTGATGTTTGAGCTTATCTTAAGCCGCCTTGTATTAAGACTTGTTGAGCTAATGTAATTGGGGTTGTGATGATTAGTTTTGATAAATTCAATATTGACATCTTTTCGAACATACCATCCAACCTTCCTTTTATTTTCTGTAATAATTTTTATTAAAGCAGTAGCCCAACTACCTCCACCCAGTACAGCAACTTTAAGTTTATTTTTTAAAAAAATATGACTTAAGGTAGATCTTCTAATCGAATTATTCATAGTTGATGAGTATTTTAAGGCTAGCTTTGCTTGGGAATTATACATAATAAAAGTAAAAGTCCTAAACTATAGAAAAGAATAATTCTAAGGAACTTTTTCCCTGGTTCACTTTGCTTCTTGTGGAGCGACCATCCCATAGTAATTAGAATAATTGCAATAATGTTTGTAAAGGGATACTCAACTAAATTCAAGCGCATTTGACTATTTTTCATTACAGTCCCAATTCCCAATTTAGACCACTTGCTAAACCAAGGTGATACGAAATACAATATTAGTCCGATCAGTAGTTGAAAGTGAGAAAATATTAGTCCAAAAAGGGAAAGTCTAAGATCTTTTGAATTAAAATCATTACCATTAATTTTCCTGATTAAAGCATTAGAAATAGCATATATCAAAACTAATAAAACAAGGTAAGACCAATATGAGTACAAGATTTTAATTACTGAATACATGATTATATTTTTTTCGGAGTATACAATATTTTAAGAATTGGCTTAGATTTTAAACATGAATACCATTACATCATCGAATTATAATAATTAGGGTCTCCAGTTACTTCCTCTCCTAGCCAATCTGGCTTTTTAAAAGGTGTATTTTCCTTTGGCAATTCAATTTCAGCCAAAACCAATCCTTTTCTGGGACTTAAAAATTCGTCAACTTCTATTTTTAAGGCTCCATGTGGTATGAAATATCGGATTTTTTCAATAGGGGTATCAATTGCCAATTCAAGTAAAGATTTTGCTTCACTTTTTGGGATGAATATTTCCCATTCAAGCCTTGAGATACCTTCTTTGTTACTTCTCCCCTTAATTGTTAATGATCCTTCTTCGTTTTTAAGTCTAACTCTTACTGTCCGGTTGGGATCTTTGCTGATATAGCCCTGTGTGATATACTTTTTATCAATGGAAAGAGTTTTAAAAAAATTACTTTTAACTAAAAATTTTCTTTCAATTTCTTTTTTCATGAGCCAAAAATTAAAATCTATTTATAGATTTTAGCTTTAAACCCTGTGGGTAAAATTTCTTTTTGAAGATTTTTGAAATAAAATAGTTTTTTTCCTTCATAAAAATTTAGCCCGTTAGGATTGGAAAATTATTTTTATCAACTTGTATTAGTGCCTTTTAAGAGTCTAGTATTTATCTGATTTATTAAATGTGAGTTTTAAGAAATTTATTCTTTCATACTGACGAAACTCTTAGAGTATTGACCATTCCTTTCTCTATGATTGGCATTGCAGTTAGGTTAACTAATAAGTCACCTTTATTCACGTATCCCCTATTTGTTGCGATTTCATTTATTTGCTCCACTGTTTTGTCAGTGCTTTCAAAGCTATCGTAAAAAAAAGCTTTTACACCCCAAACCAAATTTAATTGAGTAAGAATACGTTTGTTGGAGGTAAATACCAAGATATGTGAATTAGGTCGCCAAGCTGAAACTTGAAATGCAGTATAACCACTATTAGTTAATGTACAAATAGCTTTAGCCTTAACATCATTAGCAATTTGGACAGCATGGTAGCAAATAGATTTTGTGATAAATCTTAGCGTTCTAATATTTGGGGGTTTTTGAGGAACCGAAATTAATTCTGAATCCTCTACACTGTGAATAATTGAACTTATGGTTTGAATTACCTCCACAGGATATTTTCCGACTGAAGTTTCCCCAGAAAGCATAACAGCATCAGCTCCATCCATTACGGAGTTAGCCACATCATTAACTTCTGCCCTTGTAGCCGTTAAGCTGTCAATCATACTTTCCATCATTTGGGTAGCAATGATTACAGGAATTCTTGCTTTTTTAGCACGTATTACCAATTCTTTTTGAATTAGGGGGACTTCTGCAGGAGGAATTTCAACTCCCAAATCTCCTCTTGCAACCATTAAACCATCACAGTATGATATGATTTTATCAATATTTTCAATTCCTTCAGGCTTTTCAATTTTGGCAATAATTGGAATTTTGAAATCAGCATGTTGCTCAATCAACTTTTTTAGGTCCAAAATATCATTACTATTTCGTACAAAAGAAAGGGCAATCCAGTCAACATTTTGTTTAATCGCAAATTCCGCATCAATAATATCTTTTGAAGTGAGAGCTGGAAGTGATAGAGCTGTATTAGGAAGGTTAACTCCTTTTTTTGACTTTAGACTTCCTCCTTGTATTACTTTTGCTTCGACCTTTGATTTTTTATCAGTAGAAACTATCTCAAAAATTAATTTACCATCATCTAATAATACTCTTTCTCCGGGCTTTACATCTCGAGAGAAATTTTTATAGTTCATGTGGACTTTTTTCTTATTTCCTAAAAAGTTTTCACCATTTTGAAATGTAACTAAGTCTCCAGGTTCAACTCTTACACCCTCCTTAACTTTACCAATTCTTAACTTAGGACCTTGAAGATCAGCTAAAATTGAGGTATTAGATTGGGTTTTTTCACTTATTTCTCGAATCATTTTTATTCTATTTTTGACTTCACTGTGTTCAGCATGTGAAAAATTGATTCGAAATACGTCCACTCCCTCTAAAATCATCTTTTCAATTATTTGAGGAGTATCCGTTGATGGACCTAAAGTGGCAACAATCTTAGTTTTTTTTCTTTCAATCATTAATCAAAAATTTATGCAAAGGTCTAGGTTTATTTTATTTTGATCAGGTTGATAACAATAGGAAACTTCATTGATTTTTTCTAATTCTTTGACTAAAGAAAACGCATCAATTCCTGAATTAATTTTTATTATATAATCAACGTCTTTTAAATCTTGAACCAAATATAATTCTTTTGTTTCAGGTACATCAAATAAGCCTCCACCCTTTTCTAAATGATCCTCAACTAATAAAAATCGATTAGAGAATAAATAACAAGATATTCCCTTAATGTCATCAATCCATTCGAAAATCTGGAAGTTAACTTTTGACCGACTATAAAAGACTTCTTTCTTTAACTTAATAAATCTTGAATTGCATTTACTATTCAGTAGAAAAGCGAATTTGAAATCCTCACAATTTGAATGGATACAGATTAGTTTGAAGTCGTCTTCATCAATATCTTCTAGGATGTATTTCTTTTTTTTATTCATCAAATTTATATTTGATATTCATTGCATAATAAGCTCTTCTGGCAGCTTTTTCTTCAGATTTTTTTTTAGAAATTTCTCGAGCTTTTACAATTAATTTTTCATTTAAGTAAACCCCCGTAGTATAATTAAATTTAGGATCTAAACCTTCATCGCTGTTAGTTTTAAATTGAACTATTCTTTTGTTTTTTTGACCCCATTCCAAGATTAACCCCTTGTAACTTAATATAGAGTATTGAAGCTTATTTAGGTCAACATAATCTCTAACAATTCTTCTTAAAATAAATCCCTTGCATTTTTTATAACCACGGTCAATAAAAATTGCTCCAACCAAAGCCTCTAAAAGGTTTCCATGAATATTATTTCCCAAGTTCAATTTGATCTCAGTATCTAAAAATTGAATTAAACTGAGTTTTTCACCAATTATATTAAGATTTTCGCGACTTACAATTTTAGCTCTGTACTTGGTTAACGTTCCTTCTTTTGCTTCAGGAAATGTTTCAAATAAAAGGGCTGATATAACTATACTTAGCATAGAATCTCCCAAAAACTCTAATCTCTCGAAATTTATTGAATTACCATCATCGTCTTTAAGGTTTGATGATCGATGTGTAAAAGCTTTTTTGTAAATTTCTACGTTGGCAGGATTTAATGAAGTAATCTTTTTTAAACCTCTAAAAAATATTTTATCATTTATATTAGACGGCCTTAGTATGTATTTAAGAAAATTCACATTTAAATTAGCTAATTTTTTTGAAAATGACACAGGCATTGTGACCCCCAAATCCAAAGGTATTAGAAAGGGCAACATTTACTTTTCTTTTCTGAGGTTTTGCGAAAGTAAAATTGATTTTTGAATCTATTTGGTTGTCATTAGTTTGGTGATTTATAGTTGGTGGAACTATATCATTTTGGATTGCCATTATTGATGCAATAGATTCAATCGCTCCTGCAGCTCCAAGAAGATGACCAGTCATTGATTTCGTGGAATTTANATTGATATTNTATGCATGNTCTCCGAANACAGATATTACNGCATTGGTNTCTGCGATGTCNCCNAATGGAGTTGAAGTACCATGCATATTGATNGTATCAACTTCCTCCGGTTTAATATTAGCATCTTTTAAGCAGTTCAACATNACCCTTTTTGCTCCTATACCTTCTGGATGAGGNGCAGTCATGTGGTGNGCATCTGCAGAAAGGCCTCCTCCTGCTAATTCAGCATATATTTTAGCACCCCTTGATTTGGCATGTTCGTATTCCTCAACGATTAATGCTCCGGCTCCTTCACCTAGCACAAAACCATCTCGATCCTTGTCAAAAGGCCTAGAGGCNGTAGTGGGCTCGTCATTTCGAGTTGATAAAGCATGCATTCCGTTAAATCCACCTATACCTGCTATAGTAATAGCAGCCTCAGAACCACCAGAAACTAATACGTCAGCATAACCCATTCTGATATAATTTAACGAATCAACTAGGGCATTTGCAGATGATGCACACGCAGATACTGTAGTNAAGTTTGGTCCTCTTAGCCCATGTTTAATTGAAATGAGTCCAGGTGCAATATCTGCAATCATTTTTGGGATGAAAAAGGGATTAAATCTTGGTGTACCGTCTCCGGAGGCAAAGTTTAAAACTTCNTTTTGAAAAGTTTCTAAACCACCTATTCCAGCCCCCCAGATAACACCAATTCGGTCACGGTCCTCTTTTTCAAAAACTAAACCTGAGTCATTGATAGCCTCTTGGGCACTTACAAGTGCATATTGAGCGAACCGGTCATATTTTCTTGCTTCTTTACGATCCATATGGTTTAAGGGATCAAATTTTTTTAATTCGCAAGCAAATTGTGTTTTGAACTTTGATGCATCAAAAAGGGTGATTGGCGCAGCACCACTGATTCCAGATAATAAACNCTCCCAATATTCAGGGAGGGTNTTTCCTATAGGAGTTAAGGCTCCCAATCCGGTAATTACTACACGTCTTGGTTTCATTTAAGCCAAGTATTTATTTTGCTTGATCGATAAATTGAATCGCTTGCCCAACAGTGGCAATATTTTCAGCTTGGTCGTCNGGAATCTGNATATCAAATTCTTTTTCAAATTCCATAATTAGTTCAACTGTATCCAAAGAATCGGCACCTAAATCATTGGTGAAGTTTGCTTCAGTAACCACTTCATTTTCGTCAACACCTAGTTTGTCGACGATGATTGCTTTTACTCTTGATGAAATATCAGACATAATCATAATTGATTTAAAATTTCTGTGGACAAAAATATAAAACTTTGCATGAAATCACTATTAAGGATAAAAATTATAACTTTTCTTTGTGAAAATAATTGATGAATAAAAAAATTAAACACCGTGTATAAGCCATATGAGTGAGAAAGATGGGAAACGAAACTTTTAAAAGAATAATTCTTTTTGCTTCTGGTTCAGGTACTAATGTAGAAAATATTATAAATTATTTTCATGGTAATGCATCTGTTGAAGTAACCTTAATANTAACAAATAATCCCCATGCTGGCGTTGTAAAGCGCGCGAAAAAAATGAAGAAGCCTTTNATGACGTTTTCTAAGCGCGACTTATTAGATCAATCTCTTTTGCGAAAGNTTATACAAATCAATCCGGATTTAATAGTTTTAGCAGGTTTTTTACTCAAAATACCAAATACATTTGTTAAAGCATTTCCAAAAAAAATAATCAATATTCATCCAGCTCTATTACCTAAATTTGGAGGAAAGGGCATGTATGGCAGTAAGGTTCATCAAAGTGTAAAAGATGCTGGGGAGCTAGAAACAGGAATTACGATCCATCTGGTCAATGAATATTTCGATTTGGGTGAGGTTATTCTTCAAGTAACTGTTCCCATCGCTTGCGATGATACAGTTAAAGACATAGCTGACAAGGTCCATCAGCTAGAGTATTTACATTATCCAAAGTTAATAGATAAACTTCTTTTTTCAGATAATGTCAAATAAAGTAAATATTTATACTGATGGTTCGGCAATTGGGAATCCTGGTCCTGGAGGATATGGTGTTATAATGGAATGGGTTAATAAAAAATATATAAAGGAATTTTCTGATGGGTACCAAATGACAACAAACAATCGCATGGAACTATTAGCTGTTATTGTAGCCTTGGAATCACTAAAAATTGAACCTATGGACGTAATGGTTTTTTCTGATTCAAAATATGTGATTGATTCTGTGGAAAAGAAATGGGTGTTTAATTGGCAAAAAAAACGGTTTAAGGGAAAGAAAAACGATGACTTATGGCAAAGATATTTATTAATTCATTGTAAACACAGGGTTAGATTTCAATGGGTGAAAGGCCACAATAAACATCCCCAAAATGAACGATGTGACAGTTTGGCTGTAAATGCTGCAAAAAAAAAAAATAAAAAAATTGATCATTTTTATGAGAATAGTATTAGAGGAATTTCCAAGTCATAAAACCCTTAAAAATGATTAATAACCATTAAATAGAATTGTTTGAAGATTAATAACTTTAGTAAATTTATTTATGAATAATAAATTATTGATTGTAGGAACGATGGCCTACGATGCCATTGAAACTCCTTTCGGGAAAGTAGAGAAAATACTTGGAGGGGCAGCAACTTATATTGGCTTATCAGCTTCTCAATTTTTAGTAGATTCTGCTATTATTTCAGTTGTAGGTGAAGATTTTGACATGCAGCACCTTCAATTGTTAAAAGAAAAAAATCTAGACCTTTCTGGAGTAGAAATAGTTAAAGGTGGGGAAACTTTTTTTTGGAGCGGAAGGTACAATGAAGATCTCAATACCAGAACTACCTTGGAAACTCGATTAAATGTACTGGAAAATTTTAATCCAATTATTCCGGACCAGTTTAGATCTCCAGATATAGTTGTACTTGGGAACTTATCTCCTGAGGTTCAAATAAAAGCATTGGAGCAATTAAAAAGGAGCCCTACCTTAATCATATTAGATACGATGAACTTCTGGATGGATCATTTCCGGTCTAAATTGGATGAGGTTATAAAAAAAGTAGATGTGATTTCGATTAATGATGAGGAGGCACGTCAATTAACAGGAGAGCATTCTCTAGTCAAAGCCGCTCAATTAATTCATCAATTAGGCCCACGATATATAATTATAAAAAAAGGAGAGCATGGTGCACTACTTTTTCATGACAATGAAATTTTTTCTGCTCCAGCGCTACCATTAGCAGAAGTTTTTGACCCCACAGGTGCTGGAGATAGTTTTGCAGGAGGATTTGCAGGCTACCTTACCCAGACACTGGATTTTTCTTTTAATAATATGAAATCTGCAGTGATTTATGGCTCCGCAATGGCTTCTTTTACAGTAGAAAAGTTTGGAACGGATAGCTTAATTAACTGTTCAGTTTCAAGCATGGCTAATAGAATAAAAGCCTTTAAAGAATTAACTACCTTTGAAATTGAGTTTTAACAGAATAATACAATACAATTAAACATGAGTGATGCCATTAAACACGAATGTGGGATTGCCCTCATCCATCTTAAGAAGGATCTGGCTTACTTTAAAAAGAAATACGGTTCATCTATGTATGCAATTAACAAGATGTACCTTATGATGGAGAAGCAGCACAACCGTGGTCAGGATGGAGCTGGATTGGGGTGTATAAAATTAAATGTTAAACCTGGACAGCGCTATATCAGCAGAGTTCGTTCCAATGGTCAACAGCCTATTCAAGATATTTTTAAGAAAATCAATAAAAGAGTATCTCAAGCAAAAAAAGATTATCCAGATTTATTAGATAACCCAGATCTATTTAAACAAGAGGTTCCTTTTGCAGGTGAAATACTTTTAGGTCATCTTAGGTATGGAACTTTTGGTAAAAACAGTATTGAAAGTGTCCACCCATTTTTAAGACAAAATAACTGGATGCACCGAAATTTAATTGTAGCGGGGAATTTTAATCTTACAAATGTAAATGAGTTATTTGATACTTTGGTTGATTTGGGACAACACCCTAAAGAGAGAGCAGACACTATTACTGTCATGGAAAAAATTGGACACTTTTTAGATGATGCTGTAGCAAAAATATATAAGACGCTCAAGAAAGAGGGTTATAATAAAGTAGATGCCTCCCCCCAGATTGCAGAGCGTTTAAATATGAAAAAGGTATTAAGGAAAGCTTCAAAAAAATGGGATGGTGGATATACTATTGCAGGAATGCTTGGGCACGGAGATTCCTTTGTTATGCGAGATCCAGCTGGTATAAGACCCGCTTATTACTATGATAATGATGAATTATTAGTAGTTGCTTCTGAACGTCCAGTAATACAAACTGTTTTCGATATTCCTTTTGAGGATGTTCATGAAATACCCCCTGGCCATGCGCTCCTGACCAAAAAAAGTGGCGCAATGAGTATTAATAAAATTCAAGAACCAGTTGAGAAAAAATCTTGTTCCTTTGAGCGAATTTATTTTTCAAGAGGTAGTGATGCAATCATTTACAAAGAAAGAAAACAATTGGGAAGGTTGTTGTTTCCACAAATTCAAAAAGCTATCTCAAATGATCTGGAAAATACGGTGTTTTCATTTATCCCCAATACTGCTGAAACTTCTTTTTATGGATTACTTGGGGCAGTTCAAGATAATATTGTCAGGTCTTTGTCTGAAGCAATAAAAAATGAAGATAATTTAAAGAATGGTAATTTAAAAAAACTTTTATCTCTTAGACCTAGGATAGAAAAGATAGCTATAAAAGATGCAAAATTACGAACCTTTATTACAGAGGATGCCAGTAGAAACGATCTTGTTGCCCATGTATATGATATTACTTATGGAGTAATTAAGTCCTCTGATAATCTTGTGATTATTGACGATAGTATAGTTAGAGGGACAACTTTGGAAAAAAGTATTTTAAAAATGCTTGATAGACTTAACCCCAAAAAAATTATCGTGGTTTCTAGTGCTCCTCAAATTAGATATCCGGATTGTTATGGTATTGATATGGCAAAAATCCAAAACTTTATTGCCTTTAGGGCTACATTAAAATTACACGAAGATATGGGTACACTTGATCAAATCTTAGATAAAATTTATGAGGGCTGTATTAAGAGTATGACTGTTTCATTGGACAAAGTAGAGAATCAAGTAAAAGTTCTTTATGAACCTTTTACAGATCAGCAAATTTCAGATAAGATTGCCTCCATTCTTAAAGGAAAAACCATAAAATCTGATGTTGAGATAATTTTTCAAACAATTGGTGGTTTGCACAAGGCTTGTCCAGAAAATTCAGGGGACTGGTATTTTTCAGGAAACTATCCAACCCCAGGAGGAAACCGAGTTGTTAATAAGGCTTTTATGAATTATTACGAGGGAAAGTCCGTGAGAGCATATTAAAAATAAATTTTAATATATGGATTATAGAAAATTAAACTAAAATCTATCTTGGATTATTTTTTAGTGCGGGAGGTAAAGTATTTGTAACTTTTGTTTGGTATTTTAACATTAATATCTATTTTTACAAATACCTGAACATAAGTAGGTTAAGTTCATGGTAAGATTTGGGGCAAAAAGGGAGGATTTATCCTCCCTTTTTATTTAACATAAACCTGGGCTTTAAAATCTATTTTTATTTACTTTGGTCAAATAACTCCCCCACTCTTTCCCAATTCACTAGATTAAAAAATGCTGAAATATAATCAGGCCTTCTGTTTTGATAGTTTAGATAGTAAGCATGTTCCCAGACATCAATTCCTAGGATGGGTGACCCTCCACATCCAATACCTGGCATTAAAGGATTATCTTGATTAGCAGAAGAACAGACTTCTAATTTTCCACCTTCGTGAGCACATAGCCAAGCCCAACCAGATCCAAATCTTGTAGCCGCAGCATTTGAAAAAGTTTCTTTAAAAGAATCAAAGGAACCAAAGGTGCTGTCAATAGCCTCTGCTAATGTACCGAGAGGATTTCCGCCTCCATCTGGCGACATGATTTCCCAAAATAAACAATGATTAAAATAACCACCGCCGTTGTTTCTTAGCGCACTATTATTCATATCCATTTTTTTGAGGATATTTTCAATTGAATTAGAAGCCATTTCTGACCCCTCAATCGCCATATTTAATTTTGTAGTATACCCACCGTGGTGTTTTCCATGATGGATTTCCATTGTTTTAGTATCAATATGAGGCGTCAATGCATCATAAGCATAAGGTAATTGTGGTAGTTCAAAAGCCATTTTTTTTTTTTTAGTTAAAACAAAAGTAAAATTTCTTTTGTTCAATTTGTAAAGCTACAAATGAAATCACTTAAATTTAAAAAAATAAATTAGTGAAATCAAGTCCTTTCCATATAATAAACGCGGCAGCTGGATCTGGAAAAACCTATTCTTTAGTTTATTCTTACTTGAAGAAACTACTTTCATCAAGTTACTCAGACAGTTATCGAAAGATGCTTGCTTTGACTTTTACCAACAAGGCTGTCCATGAGATGAAGTTTAGGATTTTGAATAATCTTTATTTGTTAGCCTACCATATTGATCTCGATGAAATAAGTCGTTATCGATCTAGCTTATTGGTAGACTTAAGTATCGATAAAACAGCAATAAAACAAAAAGCCAAAAGGGTTTTAAAAAAAATACTTCATGAATATGCGGCTTTTGAGGTGATTACTTTGGATAGTTTTACCCATAAACTGATTAGAACATTTGCCAAAGATTTAAAAATTCCGGCAAGTTTTGAGGTAGCGCTAGAGGCAGATCAATTGTTGGAGGAAATGACAGAGGCCATTTTAGATAAAGCTGGAATTGAAGAAAAACTAACAAAGGTACTGGTAGATTTTAGTTTGAGTAAGACCGCTGAACTTAAAAGTTGGAATATTGGAGTGGACTTATTCGATTTCTCTAAACTGTTACTCAATGAAAATGACCGCGCCCCAATTTTAAGTCTTAAAAATAAAACTTCAGCCGATTTTAATTCTCAAAAGATAAAGTTTGGTCAACAATATAATAAAGTTTTTGAACAGCTAAAGATAATTGGGAGATCGGCTTTAAAATTAATTTCTGATAAAGGATTAACTCAAGATGATTTTACAAGAAAAGCTGTTTTTAATCATTTTGAAAAAATTGCTGATGGAAAATTGGATCGGATTTATGATAATAAACTGGCTGAGAATTTAGAGCAGTCTGTAAATATTTACAACAAATTACTAGTATCAGAAAAAAAGGAAATTATAGATGTAATACTTCCTGAACTTTTAGACCATTACAACAAAGCAAAGTCAAAATATGGAAGACTTTTTGTCTTAAAAAATATTTTGAACCAATGGATTCCTTTGTCCCTAATTAGAGAAATGGAAATGGGATTGGAAGCTCTCCAGTTACCCTATAATCGAATCCTATTGAGTCGTTTTAACGAAATCATTGACAAGGAAATCTCAACGTTAAGTGTACCCTACATATACGAACGTATGGGGGAGAAATACCGTCATTATTTCATAGATGAGTTTCAAGATACATCACGCTTACAATGGAAAAATTTAATCCCACTTATTTCTAATTCAATAGAAAGTTTAGACGAAGCACAGCAAAATGGATCACTATTATTAGTGGGAGATCCAAAACAAGCAATTTATCGCTGGAGAGGAGGCGATAATCGACAGTTTTTGAGGTTGTTAAACAAAGAAAGTCCCTTTCAAATTAAACCTGAAATCACAGTCCTACCGAAAAATTATAGAAGTAAGAGGGCTATAGTTGATTTTAATAATCAGTTTTTCGCTTTTGTCGGTTCACAAATGGATAGTCCAGAACAAAGACATATGTTCGGAAAGGAATCACAACAGAGGCTTAATGAAAAAGAAGGTGGTCTAGTAAAAATAAAGTTTATTAAAAAAACAAGGAAAAAGGAAACAGCGATACCGATTTACCAGGCCCAAACGCTAGCGTCTTTAAATGAGGCCAAAACAGCTAATTTTTCATGGTGTGATATGGCGGTTTTGGTAAGAAAGAGAGATCAAGCAGCTTCGATCGCCTCCATTTTACAAGAAAATGATATTCCATTTGTTTCCTCGGAATCATTGTCTTTAGAGAGTTCAATGCATGTTAATTTTTTAATTTCATTAATTCGATTGGTATTGTACCCAGAAGATTTTTTGGAGAGAAAGAATGTAATTACATTCTTATGTTTAGAAAACGGAAAAAAAAAGAATTATGATGCCATATTAAATGATTTAATTTTTGATCCGTTTCCTATCTTTCAAAGAAAACTTAATCGTGAATTTGGTTACTCATTTGAATTTGACCATTTTTCAAAAAAATCAATTTACAATGCTTTGGAGTATGCCATCGTAAAATTTAGACTTGTAGAAGAATTAGATGCTCATATGAGTGCTCTTCTTGATAATGTTTTTGAATTTAAGACTAATAATAATTCAGACTTTGTAAATTATCTCAACTACTGGGAAAAAAAAGCACGATATCAAAGTATTGTGATACCTGAGGGTATTGATGCCGTGAAAATTATGACTATTCACAAAGCAAAAGGATTAGAATTCCCTGTTGTTGTTATCCCATTTGCCGCAGATGAATTATCCAATCTCGGCAGTCGGAAAGTTTGGTATCCAATTGCTGAAAACTTTGACACCTCTTTCGAGTGGGCAAGGATAAATTTTTCAAATAAGTTAAAATATTTGGGTAAAGAGGGCGAGGATTTCTACTTCGAAAAAGTGAATGAGGAAAGAATGGATGCGCTGAATACTTTCTATGTTGCTCTCACACGAGCAGTTACTCAAGTTTATCTTATTACTAATTTAGAGGATAATAAACTTTCTGCTGATAAAAGCTATGCCACCTTACTCAATAAATTTGTTAGAATTAAAGGTAATGAACCTTCTGTCGAGCAATTTTTTCAATGGGGAGCAATGGAGAAGGACGAGGCTCTGGTAAAAGATTTTGGAGCAGATCAGATCCATCCAAAATTTAAAATGGATTATGAATGGCAAAATAGACTTTGGACACAGCTTTCATTTAAGTATGAAAAACAAGTGGAAAATAACCGTCAAGAGGGAATATTAATTCACGACTTAATGAGTGAAGTTAACCATGAAGAAGAGGTGAATTCGGTAATTGAAAATGCTTTGGTATTGGGAAGGATAAGTCAACCTGAAAAAGTTCACTATACCAAACTATTATTGACTTTAGTTAATCACCCTGACTTGAAGGCCTATTTTGAAAAAGATTTGACAGTATATAACGAACAAGATATTTTGGTTCCCGAACAGTCCTTTGTACGTCCAGATCGTATTGTAAAAACTGCATCACACTGGGCTATTATTGATTATAAGACTGGTAAATATAATGTTAAACACGAATCTCAAATCAATAAGTATAGTGAAATTATTTGTGAAATGACCCAAGCCCAATGTAAAAAGTTTTTGGTTTATATCGATGAAAAAATTTGGGTAAAACTAGTGCATTAAAACCATTCAAATATTATTCATAAAGCATGAAAAGTTTTTTAGATGAGGTGGCGAAAAAAATTATTGCTTCAGATCATCCCTTTGAAGAAATAAAAATTATTGTCCCCAGTCGTAGAGCTACTTTATTTTTAAAAAACGCGCTGTCTAATCAAATAGATCGTCCTGTCTTTGCTCCTAAAATCATTAGTATAGAAGCATTTGTGGAGGAACTCTCAGGATTAAAAAAATCCTTACCAGTTGACTTAATTTACAAGTTTTATTTGGTGTACAAGGATAAAACAACAAAAAAAAATCGTGATACGTTCGATCAATTCTTGGGTTGGTCAAAGATGGTTTTATCCGACTTTAATCAGATAGATTCCCACTTGGTGGATCCAAAAACTTTTTTTGATTTTCAATTCTCTCTAGAGGAGTTACAGCAATGGGCTAAAAGAGAAGATGCCAATCTTATGGTAAAAAATCAACTCGAATTTTGGCGACAAATGCCAGAGCTTTATAGTGGATTAAAAGCGTCATTGAGGCAAAATCAACAAGGTACTTTAGGAATGCTCTTTCGTGAGGCTGTCAATAACTTAGAGCACTATATCCAAAACAATACTAATCATCATTTTTTTGTTGGATTCAATGCCCTTAATGGGGCTGAAGAACAGATTCTTCAGGAGTTTTTGACAACCGAGCAAGGGAATGTTATTTGGGATATCGACCGGTATTTTTATGAAGACGAAGTTCATTCAGCGGGAAAATTTATTCGTCAATATTATCGTGATTGGAAATCTCTGAGAGGTTCTGAGGTGACATTAAAGGATAACTTTGCTCAGCCCAAAGTGATTGAAATGATTGGGGTTAGTAAGAATATTACTCAAGCAAAATATGCCGGTCAGTTAGCTACAGAATTATCGAGGAACTTTCCCGACGAGAAAACTGCAGTTGTTTTAGGCAATGAGGCTTTACTTATTCCAACGTTATCGGCAATAGCTGATACATCATTGGATTGGAATGTTACTATGGGGTATCCGATTGAAGAAACCTCAGCAGCTACTTTTTTTGAGGCTTTTTTAAACCTTCATATTAATACATCTGAAAATTATTTTTTTTATAAAGACATCAAAGTACTTTTCGCAAGTCCTTGGTGTATTGGCTTGTTTGAAAACCACGGCTCATATCCTAAGTCGAAATTAGAAGAATTAGAAAAAAAGAATCTTTATCGATTTTCATGTGATTTTATGTTAGAGTCTTCAGCTAAAGAATCTCTCAATAGCTTATTTTTTTCCGTATCATTAGAGACAGAGGAGTTGCTGAACCGTTGTATAAAAATCAGTGAGGCATTTATTGGGTTTTTGGATCAATCAACCGCGAAACTAGCTCATCTAGATCGTTCCTATTTTCAGCGTTTTAAGGAAATTTTTAATCAAATGGTTTCTATACATCAAACACATGAGGCAATTCAGTCGGTTCCCACGCTTTTACTTTTGCTTCGGGAAGTAATGAGTGGAGAAAAAATAGATTTTTTTGGAGAGCCTCTTGAGGGAATTCAGTTCATGGGCTTATTGGAAACTAGGTTGCTGGATTTCGAAAACCTTATAATCACTAATGTCAATGAAGGCGTCTTGCCTTCCGGAAAAAAGTTTAAATCTTTCCTTCCTTTTGATCTCAAGAAAAAGTTTAATCTTCCCACATTTCTAGAAAATGATGCCATCTACACTTATCACTTTTACCGATTATTACAAAGATCTAAACGTATTTTTCTACTTTATAATACTGAGAGTGAAGGATTAAATGCCGGAGAAAAAAGTCGTTTTCTTTATCAATTAAAATACCATACGCTTCCTAATCATCAGGTTTTAGAAAAGCAGCTTGTAGTTAATTACTGTAAATCTAAAGCCACTATTTCTGAAGTGGAGAAAACAGATTTAATCATGGATCGATTAAAACAAATTGCTCAAAAAGGATTTTCCCCTTCTTCCCTTTCTCTATTTATAAAAGATCCTTTAGATTTTTATTTTCAAAGGGTATTGGGTATTCGGGAAAATAAAACGCTAGAAGTTACCATCAACAATATGGACAAAGGAAACTTAGTTCATGAGGTTTTAGAAACTTTATATCTACCTTATCTAGGTAAGATTTTAAAAGCCAGCGATTTTGATCAAATGCGTCTTAAGCTACTTCCTTTAATGGAAGATAAATACCAATCCATATACCATGGAAATAACAAGAGGACAGGCCGAAACTATATCATTTTTGAAGTTCTTAAAAAGTCTATCTTTGATTTTCTTGCTATAGAAGAGGCCCTCGTAAACAAGGGAAATGAGATTAAAATATTAGCACTCGAAAAACCGTTTCAACATAGCATAAATATACCTGGCCTTGATTTTCCAATCAAAATTATTGGTGTTGTAGATCGCATGGATGAGTTTAATGGTAATTTAAGAATTATAGATTATAAAACTGGAGTAATAGAATCGAAACAACTTCGATTAATTGATTGGAAAGCTTTAAGAGAAAATGCTGACTTAACTTATTTATTTCAAATACTTTTATATTCTTATGTTCATAGAGATATAATTTCTGGTTATAATCAACCCTCTGTAGGAATTATTACTTTTAGAAATCTACCAGAATATTTTATTCCTTTTGAGTCTAAAATTGACAATGGCCAGGCGCTTAGTAAAGATAATTTAGATAATTTTCAAGGGGTATTATTTGAGCTTATTGGGGAAATATTCAATTCAAGAATCCCCTTTAAGGAAAGCAGATAAATCATTTTAAGTCAAATTTTCAACTTTTACAATATTATATTTTAAATTTATGTTGTGAACGATAAAATAGATAATAACAAGGAAAAGGGCATAAAGCGAGAGAGACTAAATTGGTTTCTCCGAGCTATTACTCTTGGTGATCGTTTTTCATATCAGGATTTTTACGATAGAGTTAAAAAGGGTTTTGTTGAGTTTTTAATTGTGTTTTTTGGGGTATTAGTTTCTTTCAGCGTTGAGAATCAAGGTGAGGATTTTGGAGATAGAGAAGCTAATATTGATAACCTAGTAAATTTGAGAGATGAGATGAACGACATCAAGATTTACACTCAAGAATATATTGAAGAGAATAAATGGATTAGAGCACTTTATCAGAAGCTATATGATGAATGGGAGTATAAGAAAGATAGTGTCTATGTTTGGATAGATGATGCTGATGGAGAGGCCTATTCACCACTTTCATTTTATAGTAATTATAATCCCTTTAACCCACCAAGGGTAGTTTATGAAGCAATAAAGTTAGATGGAACATTCAGATTTTTAGGTTCAGAAATTGGAAGGATTGTAAATAATATATACGATGGAACTGACCTAAAATATTTGATGCTTAATTCAGATCGTGAGGAGCAAGTATATGTTGACCAATTTGAAGGTAGAATAGCAAATAAATGGATTTTTGATCTTGATTTTATTGATTTATATGAAATGGATTTTTTTGTAGACAATCGTAAATATATTCAACAAGACAAATATTTAAAATATAATCTTTTTAAAAGGCTTGGTCTGTGGACTCAAGTTTCTGAGCAATTAGTGGATTATGACGTCACATTGACAAAAAGTATAAGGAAACTTGATTCTGTAATTAAGGTTAAGGATGATGAATTTACAATTATATGGTGGTGGTTTTAATTCTTCTCAATTAGTCCAGCAACTAATTTACCCGAAATAAGTGCAGGAGGTACGCCTGGTCCTGGAACTGTAAGTTGCCCCGAAAAAAATAAATTTTCTACTTTTTTGCTTTTTAATTTAGGACGAAGAAATGCAGTTTGAAATAATGTATTAGCCATCCCATATGCATTTCCTTTATAGGAATTGTAAACCGAGACAAAGTCATTTACACTAAATGACTCTTTAAAGAGAATACTGCTGCTTAGTTGCTGATCAGTTAATTTTTCCAGTCGAGTTAAAACGATATCAAAATATTTTTTTCTAAGTGATTCTGTGTCTTCTAGTCCAGGAGCAATTGGGATTAAAATAAAACATGCCTCTTTTCCTTTAGGGGCCATATCAGGATCTGAAATAGAGGGAAAATTTGCATAAAAAAGGGGTTCATCTGGCCATTTTGCATTATCATAGATTTCACTTGCATGGGCATCAAAATCTACGTCAAAAAATAATGTATGGTGGGAAACGTTTTTAACTTTCTTGTCTATGCCAATGTAAAAAAGTAAGGAAGAAGGAGCAAAAACTTTTTTATCCCAATAGGCCTCACTATATGAGCGGTAATTAGAAGGAATCAAAGTTTCCGTATGGTGATAATCAGCCCCACTTAAAATTATATCGGATAAAATTGTTTCATTTTTAATTTTAATTCCTATTGCTTTATTTTTTTCTAATAAAATTTCTTCAACGGGGCTATTTAAATAAATTTTCACCCCCAGACTATCCGCCAAGCTGACCATTCCTTCAACGATACTATACATACCGTTTTTTGGGTGCCAAGTTCCTAGACCAAAGTCTGCGAAATTCATAAAATTATAAAATGCAGGGGTATCGGCGGGTTTTGCCCCAAGAAACAATACAGGAAACTGAAGGATTTGAGTGAGCTTAGGATTTTTAAAATCTTTAGTAACTTCTTTTTTGACGTTTGAAAAAAAGTAACCTAGCTTTTTTATAGTTTCAGGTGTAACAAGTTCAAGCGGTGAAAGGCCGGGACGATAAACAAGATCATTTATGGCTATTTTGTAATTATCCGCAGCTTTTTTAATGAATTTTTTTAATTTCTGTGCACTACCCTTTTCAACCCCCTCAAATACATCATAAATCTTTTCTAAATGGTCTCCAATATAAATAGAATCATTTTTTCCAAAGTAGACTTGATAGCCTGGATCTAATCGCTCTAATTTATAGTAGTCATTAACTGACTTTCCAAAATCATTGAAAAACTTTTCAAACACATCCGGCATCCAATACCAAGAAGGACCAATATCAAATACAAATCCATCTTTTTTTAATTGTCTTGCCCTACCACCGGGGGAATTGTTTTTTTCATATATATTTACTTGGTGACCAGATTTAGCAAGATAACATGCAGCAGACAAAGATGAGAAGCCAGAACCTATAATTGTGATTTTCTTTTTCATCATCTGTAAAATTATCAATTAACTAGTTTATTTAACTAAAGAATCTAGTTTTTTAAATTGAATTATCGGGAAGAACTAATTATCTCTGTTTTTACTCCTTCTTGTGGAGTGGATTTCCTCTACAAAAGAGGCGCTAATTATTCCTGTTGGAATGGCTACAACTCCAATACCAATTAATGAAATTATAGAAGCAAACATTTTACCTCCTGGGGTTATTGGATAAACATCTCCATAACCAACTGTAGCGAGAGAAACGGTTGCCCACCAGACTGATTCTGTAATACTAGAGAATTTCTCAGGTTGAGCATCATGTTCTAAATAGTATATTGCTGATGCGGAAAATAAGATGGTAAGTATAGATAAGAAAAGTGTAAATTTTAACTCGCTTTTTACAGCTGTTAATGCTTTTATAAAAAGCTTTAAAGATTCGCTATCCCTACCTAACTTAAATATTCTTGTCAATCGAAAAAGTCTAAGTATTCTAAAGAACCTTCCATCTAATTTTACAAATTGGTTCAAGTAGAACGGTAAAATGGAAATAAGATCAATTAATCCATAAACGCTAAAAATATATTTAAATACTCCTTTAAATTTATTCTCTCTGAAGGCTAGATATAACCTGTATAAGTATTCAAAAGAAAAAATATAAATAGATATCGCTTCAAAAACGAATAAAGTATTACCATAAATATTACTTATATTTTCATGGGACTCTAATATCATTGCAATTACATTTACAATGATCAGTAGGTATATGAATCTATCGAATTTTGAAAAGGACTTCAATATTTTATTTTTTGGAAATGTCGATAAAAATACCAATTAAAACCCCTAGAGTAGTTACCGCAACAACAAAGGCTACAAATGATGGAGACATAAGTTTTGTTTTGTTAAATATAACCAATTTTAAAACATCGAAAACCTATCTTAAATTCATATTTTATTTAATAATTCTCACCTAAACTTTTGTAAATATATTTTTGCTGTTTAAATTCAATTTAGTTTATTAAATATCTTTGAAATCTCATCTTGTAAAGAAAAATTCTAAAACATTAATATAGGCGTTTTTATAGCCTTTTTTTTTAAAAAAATTAGGTGATTTATTAGTAATTTTATATTCTTTAATTTTATGCAGTAGATGGTGAGTTTGACTACAATTACTTTTTTCAAATTTCAAAAAAACAAACCCTGGGCTTTCGCTCAAATGGGACTTTTACAAAGAAAAATTAAAAAAACGAATGGGCTTTTTTTTCTTAAATTAATGGGAACAGGAGGTGGAAACGGATTTAGTTTACAACCGGACTTTGGGACTTATGCTCTTTTAGCAGTATGGGAATCTGAAAATGCAGCATCTAATTTTTTTGATAAAAATGAGATAATAAATCGTTATAAAAGTAAAGCATTTGCAACTAGAACCATAAAAATGCTTTCCCTAAAAAGTCATGGTTTTTGGAGTGGTCAAAATCCCTTTCCTGAGCAAAAAATAAGTAAAATACCAAAAAAAATGCCTGTAGCTGTAATCACTCGAGCTACCTTGAGGCTTTCAAGATTGATTTCTTTTTGGAAATCTGTTCCGGCTGCTAGCGCTGCAATTGAGGGAGCAAAAGGGGTAAAATATTTTAAGGGCATAGGAGAATGGCCCTTTATTCAGCAGGCTACTTTAAGCCTTTGGGATAGCTTTGATTCAGTTAAGAATTTTGCATATTCAAGTAAGATTCACACTGATATTATAAAAAAAACTAGAAAGCAAAAATGGTATAGTGAGGATCTTTTTGCGCGATTTCAGGTTCTATCTGATACTGGATTCATACATACCAATGAGGACTGATGAAGAAAGCCGCAGTTATTGGAGCTGGAATTGGAGGCATTGCTGGAGCATTGCGTCTGGCTCATAAAGGTTATCATGTAAATGTATTTGAGGCCAACGATTATCCCGGTGGTAAGTTGAGTGCTTTTACTCTTGGAAAATATCGCTTTGACTCAGGTCCCTCTTTGTTTACGATGCCTCATCTTGTAAACGATTTATTCGAGTTATTTAATGAAAAACCATCTAAGTATTTTAGCTATAAAAAGAAAAAAATTGCTTGCCAATATTTTTGGGATGACCATACTGAGCTAACTGCTTATTCTAATAATTCACTTTACTTTGATGAAGTAGAAAATAAACTTGGAATTAAATCAAACTCATTAAAGAAATATCTCGATCGAGCGAAACGAAAATACGAGCTTACTGCACCTCTCTTTTTAGAACGTTCCCTTCATAAATTTCAAGGTTTTGTCAATATTGAAACGGTTAAAGCACTTTTGAACTTAAGTTTATTTGAAATTAATCAAAATTTACATTCTGTAAATGCGAGTCAGTTGAGAGAACCTCACCTCGTTCAGATGTATGATCGATATGCTACCTATAATGGTTCTTCCCCCTTTCAAACTCCTGGAATTATGACTTTAGTTCAGCACCTTGAACAAGAGTTTGGAACTTACATACCCATTAGAGGAATGGAGCAGATTACTTTATGTCTATTTGAATTGGCAAAAAGAAAGGGAGTATTATTTAATATGAGTGAAAAGGTTAAAAAAATTATTGTTGAAAAAGGGAAAGCGGTTGGAATCAAAACAGAAAAAGTTGAGAATCGTTTTGATTTAATATTATCAAATGTTGATATATTTCCAACCTATAAAAACCTGTTAAGGGATCAAAAGGCTCCGAAAAGAATTCTTCGTCAGGAGCGTTCAAGTTCAGCTGTTATATTTTACTGGGGTATAAAAAATCAATTTGATCAATTAGATTTACATAATATTTTTTTCTCAAAAAATTATAAATCAGAATTTGATTCTATTTTTAATCAAAATAATGTGTCGGATGATTTCACTGTTTATGTTAATATTACCTCAAAGGATATTCCTCAAGATGCTCCCGAGGGCTGTGAAAATTGGTTTGTAATGGTCAATGTTCCATCAGATCATGGTCAAGATTGGGAATCAATTAAAACCAGACTTAGAGAAAAAACAATCAAAAAGCTTAATAAAATCTTGAAAGTTAATCTAGAGACCATGATAGAAGAAGAAGTTGTAATGACTCCACCTTTAATAGCTCAAAAGACGGCTTCTCATATGGGGGCGTTGTATGGCAGTTCAAGCAATAATAAAATAGCAGCTTTCCTTAGGCACCCTAATTTTAATTCAAAAATTAAAAATTTATATTTTTGCGGAGGTAGTGTTCATCCTGGAGGAGGAATTCCACTTTGTCTACTATCTGCTAAGATTGCAACTGACTTGATTCCTAATGCATCAAATACGAAAGACTAAACTGAATTTTGAAAACATTTCTATTGCTCTAATATGGTTGTTTCATGTCAGTGGTATATTGGGAATAATATATGGTAATTCAAATTGGTTCATTTCTTTTACACCACTAAATCTAACTCTTAATTTTATTTTATTATTAATTAATTGTAAATGGAATAAGCGGGTTTTATTTGTAATTATTTTAAGTTTTTTTGTTGGGATGACTACAGAGATTTTAGGAGTTAAATACGGTTGGTTTTTTGGAGATTACCAATACGGGAATCAATTGGGTACAAAGGTTATGGGCGTCCCACTTTTGATTGGAGTTAATTGGGCCTTACTAATCGTTATTACCGGTGCAATTGCTCACCAGTTTTATTCCAATACATTTATGCGAGTATTAGTCGGTATGGGTTTGATGCTTTTTTTAGATTTACTTATGGAGCCTTTAGCTCCCGTTCTTGATTTTTGGGTATTTGACGGACAGGAGGCGCCATTACAAAATTATTTGGGCTGGGTAGGAGTGGCTCTTTTCTTACAATTAGGATATTATTTTATCAAAGTAAAAATCAACGGCTCGTTTCCCTATCATCTTTACCTATTACAAATCATTTTTTTCAGTGTGTTGTTAATTAAACACACTACAGTCGGATTGTAATTGATTACTTTTGATATATGTCTGATTTCAAGAACATCATTTTGTTAACATTACTTTTAATTTCATGTAATAATAATACTATGATAAAACATACTAGCGCCAATAAACCCATAGATTCTTTATTTATTATGACTCCCGACAACGCAGTTAGACTTAATCAGTTTACATCTGAATTTATTTTGAAAAATAAGATTGATGAGTGGCCAGACTTTATTCAGTTTAAAGAGTCTATAGAGGATTTGTCTAAACTTAATCCCAAAGGGGTAATAATCTTTTTATCTGAACTTTATAAGATTACAACGCAATTACTGCAGTCACCTTTTCCGAAAAATTTTGATGGACTTCCCGTATACAGTAGAATTAAAGTAGTTCAGACCCAAATAATCAAGTGTCATTTTTACGCATCTAACAATCAGAGTAAAAAATTAAATGATTCGCTAGATGAACTTTATGTGGAATACAATATATTATTAAATAGAATGGTTAGTTTTATTGAAGAGCGTCAAATTCCTCTTGATAGTATTGGATTTAATTATAATGACTCAGGATTTTAGAACAAATTCTGCATTCTCCAAAAAATTAATATTTTCTTCGATGACTTGAGTGATTTTGTGACTTTGGTGTTTTAAAACGTCGTTATCAGAGACAATTTCAAGAGCCTCTTCATACAATTTTATCAACTTTTTATCGAATTCAATACATTTCAGCAAATGACTTTGACTGGTTTTTGCATTTGAAGAAGACGTAATTTGTTCAAAATTTAGTCTATTAATTACAAGATTGTCTACCTCAATATTCATTGATCTAAGCAATGAGACGATGTCTTGAAAAAATCGGTTTCTTATGGTAGATTGCATGTTAAAAAATCTTTTATTCTCAGGAAGATTGAATCTATCTGATGCTTTTAAATACTCTAGCTTAGAGTTCTTTAAAAAAGTGAGAATTTTTTCAAGTTTAGCGATAAATTGTATGTGACTAGACAATTAAAAATAATTTAAGGCAAAGTAAACATTAAGGTAACCCTAATATTAGTTAAGCTTAATTTAATATTAACAAGTTTTCAACCTCAAATTGGTAATTGGTTAATTTTAAAAGCTTGCATGAGCTTATTTCGCCACGGATTTTACCTTTTTTTTGAAATTTTGGAGGGTCTACTTTTGCAATTTTTGAAATGCTCATGTAGTAATCCTCCCTTTGCGGGTGGTATGAAGTAACTGCATTAAAAATTTTATTGCCATTCCAGTTTTCTGATAAACAAAGAGTTATGCTTACAGCATCTTTTTGGTGGATAAAATTTATTGGAGATTTTGGATTAGGAAGATTTTGTTTGCCACTAAGGGAGAAAATAGGATGCCTATTTGGACCAATTAGCCCGCCTAGCCGGATTATGCAACTTTCAAAGGAAGAGTTTTCGAGTAGCTTCTTTTCACAGAGTAAAATCTTTCTAGCGTTATCAGACAATGGATTTGTTTTACTTTTCTCAGTTATGGTATTTTTTTGAAATCCATAAACAGAGGTGCTACTTGTATAGATTACCTTTTTAATTCCAAAACTCACAATTTTTTTAATTACCTGCTCCATCATTTCCACATATTTTATATTTCGATTTTTTCGAAGCCCTGGAGGAATTGTAATAATTAGTAAATCTATCTCTTGGAAAAAACTACAATCACCTTTAATCTTCTTCTCAGTTACAACAATTTGCTTAGCGTTTAATCCTTTTTTTACAAAAAAACTATGCTTTTCTAAAGTAGTAGTACTGATTATAACATTGTGATTATTTTCTATACATTTTTCAGCCAAAACTGAACCTAACCAACCTGCCCCTAAAATCCCGATATTCATTTATAGTGTACTTTTTATACAACAACTATATTCATAATTTTTTTAAAAATCAAGGGGAAGCTAAAAAAACCCTATATTTATTAAAATTGATATTAAAGAATTATGCCTATCAAAAGTTTTCAAGGTCAAAGAGAGCAAAGGTTTAAACCCAAGGCTAAAACTTTATTAGTGGAAGATATTATGACTAGGAATTTAGTTGTTTTCAAACCAGACGAAACCATACATGAAGTCATGAAGAAATTTATAAAATATCGAATTTCAGGAGGCCCTGTTGTTAACGAAAAAGGTGATTTAATAGGAGTTATTTCAGAAGCTGATTGCATGAAAGAAGTTTCTGATAGTCGCTATTTTAATCTTCCTATACTGGATAAAAGTGTAAGTAAATTTATGACCACTAATGTGGATACGATTGACGCATCCAAAACAATTTTTGAAGCTGCATCAAATTTTTTTAAAACTTCTCGCAGACGATTTCCAGTTTTAGACAGTAATAAGTTAGTTGGTCAGATTAGCCGAAAGGATATTGTTATTGCTACCCTAAACATGAAAAGTAATACCTGGCGCTAGTAGATTTTTTGTGCAACACGGTAGGTGTTGGCGTGTGCTTCAATTATTATTTTAATGTCCTTTGAGTAACCCCCTCCCATACTACATTGAACTGGAATATTCTCATCGTGGCAACATTTTAGAACCATTTGGTCACGTGCTTCGCAACCTTTTATGCTGATACCTAGACGACCTAAACGATCTGATTCTAGGATATCAACACCAGAAAGGTAAAATATAAAATCAGGCTTGACACTTTTCAGGAGTTTGGGAAGTGCTTCCCGGAGTATCTCTATATATATCTTGTCATTAGTTTTATCTTCTAGAGCAATGTCCAAGTCACTTTGTTCTTTTTTGAAAGGGTAATTTTTTTTCCCATGCATTGAAAATGTAAATACACGATCCTCTTTTTGAAATATTTCAGCAGTACCGTTACCTTGATGGACATCTAAATCAATAATTAAAATTTTTTTTACTAATTCTTTTTCTAACAAATATTGAGCTGCAATAGCTTGGTCATTTAGCAAGCAAAAAGCCTCGCCATGCGAAGAAAAAGCGTGGTGTGTTCCTCCAGCAATATTAAAAGCTATACCATATTCAAGGGCTTTTAAAGACCCTGATAATGTTCCTCCAGCAATAATAAACTCTCTATCAATAAGTTGTTGGGAAATAGGAAATCCGATTTTTCTTATTTCTGCTTTATTCAACTTTAAACCCTTTAAACGCTCTACATAAACCTTTTGATGAATAGCCGTAGCTGAGTCATTATCAATTTTTTTTGGGGAGAAAAAATCTTCAGGCTCACATGTCCCCTCATGGATTAATTGTCTGTGTAAGAGTTCATATTTCTCCATTGGAAAACGGTGATTTTCAGGGAGGGGTAAAATATAAATAGGATCAAAAGCTACAGGAATCAATTAAAATCTTTTTTCAAAGTATTATTAATTTTCAATTTTTCGAGTTGTATTTTAATTGTATCGTCTTCAACCCTAGCAAAAAGTAGTTCAGATTTCTTTAAAAGCTTACCTTCCATGAGCAGAATGTTTTTACAAGTAGCAACTTCATCCCAACTCATATTAACATTTAGCATTGATTTCATTTTATTCGCAGTAAATGGAAGAAGAGGCTCACTTAATACAGTCAAGTAGGCAGCAATTTGTAATGCTATATTAATTATAGTTTCTACTCTTTTTGGATCTTTTTTAATTAATTTCCAAGGTTCTTGATCAGCTAAGTATTTATTTCCCAATCGTGCTAGATTCATTAACTCTTGACTGTAAGCCCTGAAGTGGAATTGTTCAATTTCTTTTTCAAATTTTTCTGGAAATGTTTTTAGAGAATTCATAACTTTTTGGTCAGTCTTATTTAAAGTTCCTCCTTTTGGAACTTTCCCATTGTAATATTTATGCGTTAAAACCATTACTCTATTAATGAAATTCCCAAAAATAGCAACTAATTCGCTATTATTACGGGTTTGAAACTCATTCCAAGTGAAATCATTATCCTTAGTTTCCGGTGCATTAGCAGTCAAAGTATAACGTAATACGTCTTGTTTGTCAGCAAAATCTTCTAAATATTCGTGTAGCCATACTGCCCAATTATTTGAGGTGGAAATTTTTTTTCCTTCCAGATTCAAGAATTCATTGGCCGGGACGTTTTCCGGTAATATATAACCGCCTGCATTTTTTAAAATAATTGGAAAAATAATACAGTGAAAAACAATATTGTCCTTTCCTATAAAATGAACTAGTTGAGTGTCTTGTGATTTCCAATATGGTTTCCAGTCAATATTTTTTTTCTTTGCCCATTCTTTAGTTGAAGAGATATACCCTATGGGCGCATCAAACCATACGTAAAGAACTTTCCCCTCTCCACCCTGAACGGGAACAGGAATTCCCCAGTCCAAATCACGTGTTACTGCTCTTGCTTGAAGCCCATTATCCACCCAAGATTTGACTTGACCATAGACGTTAGATTTCCAATCTTTTTTGTGTTTTTTCAATATCCAATCTTTAATAAAATCTTCGTATTGATTAAGAGGTAAAAACCAGTGTTTAGTTTTTTTAAGTTTGGGGAGGCTTCCTGATAATTTAGATTTTGGATTGATTAAATCAGTAGCGTTTAATGAACTGCCACATGATTCACATTGATCACCGTATGCTTCTTCATTTTGACAAATGGGACAAGTACCCACAACAAACCTATCTGCGAGAAATGCTTTGGCCTGAGTATCATACAATTGCTTTGTTTCTTTTATAGAAAATTTCGACTTTTCATGTAATTGGGTAAATATTTCACTAGCAGTTTCGTGGTGAATCTTCCTTGAGGTTCTGGAAAAATTATCAAACGAAATCCCAAAATCATCAAATGATTTTCGGATGACCTTATCGAAATGATCAATGATTTGCCGGGGTGTTTTTCCTTCCTTTTTTGCTTTTATATCAATAGCAACTCCATGTTCGTCACTGCCACAAATAAATGCTACATCTCTATTTTTTAGCCTAAGATATCTTGCGTATATATCAGCAGGGATATACACCCCTGCAAGGTGACCAATATGGATTGGCCCATTAGCGTAAGGCAGGGCAGCTGTAATTGTATAGCGTTTAGGCAGCTTTGACATCAAGTTTTTGGTAAAAATAAGGATTTTATTTCCCTGCTAATAATTTTATTTGTTAAGCAAGAAATCTCATATCTAATCACTTCCCCTTTTTTATAAAAAACTAAATATATTATTTGTATTTGGATATTAATATTGCTTTGACTTCAAAGATTTTATCTATGGCCTTAATAATTATTAATATAGTTATTATTTAAGAGTAAGTATTTCTAAAAAAGGGACTTATAATACCTTTTATATTTTTCAAAATATGTTGTAAAACAAACATTTTGTTTTATTTAATTAACTTTGACCATTAGAAATTAATCTAAAAAAGTTGAAAACAATTGCTTCTCAAGTTTCTGATTACGTTAAATCGAAACCTTATCTATCTTCCGCATTATCTCAAAGAATTATCAATTTGACTTCGCTTGCGCGTCAAATCCAGCCTGAAATTGAAAAAGCTTTAAGAAAGCCTGCAAGAAGTGGTGCGATTGTAATGGCACTTAAAAGAATTTCAGATAATGAAGAATTTCTTTCTACACATCGAATTGTTAATGTTCTTCGTAATTTGGGAGATATTACAGTAAGATCATCACTAACTGATTATTGTTTCAAATTAAGTGAGTCTTTACTTTTGGTACAAGGAAAATTTCTCACTGAAATCAGGGATAAAAAAGATATTTTTTATACATCTTCGCGGGGGGTTGGAGAGTCTAACATCGTTGTTAGTAGTAATATTTCGAGTTTATTGGAAGAGGTTTTTAGGCGTGAGATTTGTATTGATAAGTTAGATAATCTTTCAGCTATTACTGTTAAATTACCAACAGATAATGTAAAAATACCAGGGATTTATTATTTTATTTTTCAACGACTTTCTTGGGAGGGAGTAAATATCAACCAAGTGATTTCAACTTCTAATGAGTTTACTATTTTGATGGATGAGGANTCAATNAATATAGCCTTTGAAGNTATTAANAACTTAAAATCACTCTGATTTNAACATTACCTCCANGGTTTGGTGAAGAANTTTAACCGAATCAATATTACCAATCGTTANAATTAATCTAAGGCCTTTTCGGGTTTCTTTTTCTTTTATTTTGTAGGATTTAGAATTATTTTGAACAGTCAATAGAATTTGATTAAATATCTTAGATTGGAAAAATTCACTTTTTTGATCAGTCAAAAAGTAGCAAACACACTTTTTATTTTTAATAATGAGTCTTTCTAACCCCAATTGAGATGCGATCCATTTCACACGAAGCGTATTCAATAACTCCAATCCCTGAAGAGGAATTTTTCCAAACCGATCTTCCATATTTTTTCTAAACCTACCAAGTTTTTCTTCGTCCTTAATTGAACTTAATTCATTGTATAAGGCTAAACGCTCACTGACTACGCTTATATATTCGTCGGGTAATAAAAGCTCCATATCTGTATCGATTTGAACTTCTTTTACATACTCTTTTTTGTAATCCGTTTCTTCTTGATTAAATAGGGTTTTAAATTCGTTCTCCTTTAATTCATCAATTGCTTCCTCGAGAATTTTTTGATAGGTTTCGAATCCAATTTCGTTTATAAACCCACTCTGTTCTCCACCTAATAGATCCCCTGCTCCCCGGATCTCTAAATCCTTCATAGCAATATGTATACCTGCTCCCAACTCAGAAAATTGTTCGATTGCTTTAATTCTCTTTTGTGCATCTGATGCCAAGGCGTTCAGTGGGGGGGTAATAAAGTAACAAAATGCTTTTTTGTTACTTCTACCTACCCTTCCCCTCATTTGGTGAAGATCGCTTAGTCCAAAGTTTTGGGCATTATTGATAAAAATGGTATTAGCATTGGGAACGTCCAATCCGTTTTCGATTATTGTTGTAGCGATTAAAATATCGTATTGACCCTCCATAAACCCAAGTAAGGTCTTTTCTAGTTTATTTCCTTTCATTTGACCGTGACCAACGGCAACTCTAGCATCTGGGATCAATCTTTGTATCATACCGGCCACTTCATGAATATTTTCAACACGATTATGGATGAAAAAAACTTGCCCTCCTCTTTGTAATTCATATTGAATTCCATCTCGAAAAATATTTTCATTAAATCTTACAATATCACTCTCAATCGGATAGCGATTGGGCGGTGCGGTAGCAATTACGGATAAGTCTCTTGCGGCCATTAAGCTGAATTGTAATGTTCTGGGTATTGGAGTGGCGGTTAGAGTCAAGACATCTACATTGGTTTTTATATCCCTTAATTTTTCTTTTACTGCAACTCCGAATTTTTGTTCCTCGTCTACAATTAAAAGTCCTAAGTCTTTAAATTTTACCGATTTATTGACTAACTGATGGGTGCCAATTAAGATATCAATCTTCCCTTGTTCGAGTTCTTCTAAAATTCTCTTTCGATCTTTCGCAGATCGGAATCGATTAAGATAATCAACCTTAACGGGCAAGTCGCTCAACCTTTTGGAGAAAGTCTTGTGATGCTGAAATGCTAATATGGTTGTAGGTACCAAAACAGCTACTTGCTTACTGTCGTCAACAGCTTTGAAGGCAGCTCTAATTGCGACTTCGGTTTTTCCAAACCCTACATCCCCACAAATCAATCTATCCATTGGCCTACTGTTTTCCATGTCGGTTTTTACTGCGGCCGTTGTCTTGCTTTGATCGGGGGTATCTTCAAACATAAAGGAAGCTTCCAATTCTAATTGGAGATAACTATCTGGCGGAAAAGCATGTCCTATTTTCTCTCTTCTTTTAGCATAAATTTTAATGAGGTTAAAAGCTATCTCTTTGACCTTGGATTTTGTCTTTTGTTTCAAGATTTTCCAAGCCTTAGATCCAAGTTTATAAAGTTTTGGAGCATGACCCTCTTTGCCGTTAAACTTTGTGATTTTATGTAGTGAATGAATACTGAGGTAAAGAATATCTCCTTCTCCATAGATCAATTTTATCGCCTCTTGAAGAACCCCTTCAACGTCAATTTTCTTTAATCCACCAAACTTTCCAATACCGTGGTCAATATGCGTAACAAAATCTCCAATGTTCAGGTTAGTTAACTCTTTGAGGGTAAGGATTTCTTTTTTAGCGGCCGAGGAGTGGATTTTGTATTTATGATAGCGTTCAAAAATTTGATGATCAGTAAAACAGGCTACCTTTGCCTCCATATCTTCGAAACCCTCGTGCAACGGACAGACCTCAGTTTTATAATGTACCGTTCTATCTGTTTCCTCGAAGATGTCATTTAGACGTTTTTTTTGAGATTCATTGGAGCAAAAAATGAAATTTTCAAATCCAGATTTATGGTTGTCATTTAAAAGCTGAATCAGTCTATCAAATTGTTTATTAATAGATGGCTGTGGACTTTGCTTGAAGCTTATTTTTTGTTGGTGATTAATCTTTTCAGAACTATTAATTAGTAGTAAGGATTTGTTACTCAATTCCTCAATTAAAACGTCTTGGCTTAAAAACAATCTTTCCGGAGGGTATTGAACCGTTGTTTCAAGAGCTTTAAATTGTTTTTGTGCTTTTTTAAATAAATCNCCAAGTCGATCGAAACAAAGGTCAAGTTGGTTGATTACCAATGAACATTCATCTGAAAGGGATTCGATGATNGACTTTCTTTTTTCGTTAAAAGAAATTTTTGAAGTGTTTGGCATTAAGTCTAATTGTGAAAGGGGGCTAATTGAGAGTTGTGTATTGACATCAAAACTCCTTAAACTTTCGATCTCATCATCAAAAAATTCAATACGATAAGGGTGTTGGTTAGAAAACGAAAATACATCNATGATACCTCCTCTTACAGAAAACTCTCCTGGTTGGGTAACGAAATTTACCCTTTCAAAACCTTGTTCAAATAAGGTTTCATTAATTAAATCCAATCCGATATTTTCCCCTAGTTTGATTGTTAGAGTTTTTTTCTTGAGTGTTTGTTGAGAGATCACCTTTTCAAATAATGCTTNTGGATAGGTGACAATAATTTTCTTTTTACTCTTAATACTTAATTTCTTAAGTATCTCAGAGCGTTGCATAACATTGGCATTATTTGTAGCTTCTGAATGATACGCTTCTCTGTAGCTAGAAGGAAAGTAAAAAACCTGAGAGGTATTAAGTAATTTCTGTAGATCATTGAAATAGTAAGCTGCTTGCTCAGCATTATCCATAACTAATAGGAGATTTCTATCTAGCTTATTAAAGGCTGTAACTAATCTAAAATTCAAGCCCGACCCTACAACTCCTTTTATTAGGGTACAAGTTTTCCCGGAAAGTGCCTTTTCAATGGCCTTTTGGGAGGGTGTTAGGGAAAATTTATCAAACAGTTGTTCGATAATTATAATTTTTGTTAAAGATACTATCAATTCCAATTTATTATCAAAAAATAGTGTTTCAATTCACAGGTTTTTTTTAGTTGATAACTCATAACAAATCCTTTTCANTTTACTCNNTCAAAGTGCTATTTTTANGTATTACAATTTATCATGTTTTTAATTTTTGATACTGAAACCACTGGTTTACCTAGAAACTGGAATGCTCCACTCACTGATGCTGAAAATTGGCCCCGATGTATTCAGATTGCATGGCAGCTGCACGACAAAAACGGTATTTGTATTTCTCATGAGGACTTTTTGATAAAGCCTGATGGTTTCTCAATTCCCTACGATTCAGAAAAGATTCACGGAATATCGACAGCGTTAGCAGAACAAGACGGAGTTCCATTAGTTCAAGTTTTAGAAAAATTTAATTCGGCCTTAGATCGATGTGAAATTATAGGNGGACATAATGTAAAGTTTGATCTTAACATTATGGGGGCTGAATTTTTACGAATAGGTGAAGAAAATCCCCTGGAAAAATTATCGATTATTGATACTTGTACAGAGCAAACAGCCTCCTTGTGTAAGTTATCTGGCGGTAGAGGGGGAAAGTTCAAACTACCTACTCTAAGTGAACTTCATAATTATCTTTTTGGGAACGATTTTCAGGAANCTCATAATGCTACAGCTGACGTTGAGGCGACTACAAGATGTTTATTTGAGCTTTTTAGACGAGGACTTATTCACCCAGAGACATTAGAAAATCAAAAACATATTTTAATCCATCTAGAAGAAGTCTTAAAACTTCCAGTTCAAGGCATTGGTTTAAATCACCNANACCTGAAGAGAGCCTCGTTAAAACTTGCTTNAGCATCAGAGGAGGAAGAGACTCATAAGCAACCTACTAANTCAGATGAGGCGATATTAGATCAATTCCCATTTGTTCATCTTCATACTCACTCTCAATTTTCTGTTTTACAGTCTACCTCTCGTATAAATGATTTGGTAAAGACTGCTTCCAATGANGGAATGACTGCAATTACTNTAACAGATCACGCAAATATGATGGGGGCTTTTCACTTTATAAAAGCCATAAAAAAACACAATTCCGACTTAGAAGAAGGAAAGCTTGGTTTAAAGCCTATTTTAGGTTGTGAATTTTTTATTTGTGATGACCACAAAGATCGCTCTAGAAGAGACAACGGTTATCAAATTGTTTTTATTGCAAAAAACAAAAAGGGCTATGAAAACTTATCCAAAATGAGTTCAATTGCTTACACCCAAGGATTTTATTACGTACCTAGAATAGATCGAAACATCGTTAAGCAATACAAATCTGATTTGATTGTATTGACTGGAAACTTANATGGTGAAGTTCCTTCAAAAATATTAAATGTTGGTGATCGACAAGCTGAAGATGCTTTATCATGGTGGCAAAATCAATTTGGTGAAGATTTATATATTGAACTCATGCGTCATAGTCAAGAGGACGAAACACGAGTAAATAAGGTTTTGTTGACTTTTGCAAAAAAANATGAGATTAAGATTATAGCCACCAATAATTCCTATTACACCTCAAAAGAAGAGGCTAACGCTCATGATATTTTATTGTGTGTTAAGGAAGGAGAAAAGCAAGTAACGCCAATAGGTAGAGGAAGAGGCTTCCGATATGGTTTTCCAAATCAAGAGTATTATTTTAAATCTCAAAAGGAAATGAAAATNCTATTTGCCGATCTACCTGAAGCAATTACTAATATTCAGGAAATAATTGATAAGGTAGAAGCTTTTGATCTAGCTCGTGAAGTNTTACTTCCCAAATTTGAAATNCCAGATGATTTTGTAATTGATCAGGGATTGAATAATAATGCAAAAGAGAATGCTTATTTACGTTTTCTAACCCTGGAGGGAGCAAAAAAACGTTATGGTGAAATTAAAGATAGTATTAAGGAAAGATTAGATTTTGAATTAAAGGTTATTGCCAACACAGGATATCCAGGCTATTTTTTGATAGTACAAGATTTAATCGCNGCAGCAAGAGCTATGGGAGTTTCTGTTGGTCCCGGGAGAGGTTCTGCAGCCGGTTCTGTAGTAGCCTATTGTTTGAAAATAACTAATTTAGACCCTATAAAGTATGACTTACTTTTTGAACGCTTTTTAAATCCAGATCGAGTAAGCATGCCCGATATCGATATTGATTTTGATGATGAGGGTAGAGGAAAGGTGATGGATTATGTAATAGAAAAATATGGAGCTAATCAGGTTGCTCAGATTATCACCTATGGAACAATGGCAGCTAAATCCTCGATTCGTGATACTGCAAGAGTTCTTGATTTATCCCTTGGTGATGCGGATCGCATTGCTAAATTAGTACCAAACATAAAACTTGCCTCTATTTTTTCTTTGGATGATAATGAGCTTAAAGGAAGGTTAAGATCAGATGAATTTTCACATGTAAAAGAGCTACAAGAGATTTCCCAAGGAGATGATTTGGCAGGACAGACCTTACAGCAGGCAAAAGTTTTGGAAGGATCTTTAAGAAACACAGGAACCCACGCCTGTGGTGTTATAATTACTCCAGATGATATAACTCAGTTTGTTCCAATTGCTACTGCAAAAGATTCTGAACTTTATGTAACTCAGTTTGACAATTCAGTGGTAGAAGAGGCAGGGCTGCTAAAAATGGATTTTTTGGGNCTTAAGACTTTAACTTTAATTAAGGATACTGTCAAATTAGTCAAAAACCTCCATGATGTTGAATTAATTCCAGATGAATTCCCTCTAGATGATCAATTGACCTACGAATTATTCCAAAGGGGCGATACTGTTGGAATTTTCCAGTATGAATCTGTTGGAATGCAGAAGTGTTTGAAAGATTTAAAACCTAATTTTTTTGCAGATTTAATAGCAATGAATGCGCTGTACCGACCTGGACCATTAGAATATATCCCAAGTTTTGTCGCACGGAAACATGGAGATGAGGAAATCAAATATGATTTACCAGAGATGAAAGAATATCTTCAAGAGACATATGGAATTACAGTCTATCAAGAGCAGGTAATGTTATTGTCCCAGAAGTTAGCGGGGTTTTCTAAAGGTGAGGCCGATCTTCTTCGAAAGGCCATGGGGAAAAAGATTTTCGAACTTCTTGAAAAACTAAAGCCTAAGTTTATTGAGGGAGGAATTGCGAATAATCATCCTAAAGAAATTTTGGGTAAAATTTGGAAAGATTGGGAAGCTTTTGCATCATA
>NHFW02000030.1 GCA_002171295.2 Flavobacteriaceae bacterium TMED121 | reverse complement strand
CCTGCCGACCCCACAGCAAGCGAATGCTCTGTTGAAAACCTTAGATATAATATTGAGTTCACTTTAGCCAATCAGAAAATAAGTGGAGGTAACATTGAGATTACTGTCAATAAGACAGGTGGCGCTGGAGTTGGGTATTCTGAAATTTTCAATTCCTCGAATGCATCCTCAGATACATCAAAAATAACTTGGCCTTTAACCTCTGATAGATCTGGGAATTACAGGATTAAAAGTGTCCCATTCGGTGATTACGAAATAAAAATAAGTGAAACTGGAGGGGCAACAGACACTTGTGAATTGAATCAAATTTTGATCATTCCTGGTCTTGAGGAAATTTCTTATATCGGTGAAATGTCATATACCCTTGATAAATGTAATCCTGAGTTTGAATTAACTGCAGATATTCAAGGTGGAGTACCATTTGTAAGTTCTAATGGAGAACCATTCTATAAATATGATTGGCAACTTAACTCAACTGAGTTTGGGGTATTAGAGTACACTGGAAAAACAATTACAGTAAAATACCCNGGTGATTTATCTCTTANTGTTCAAGACAGTAAAGGNTGTATTGTAGATATAACNAGTNCTNANAAAATTCANNTNANAAANGANATTTCTNGATATTANNTAGAAGAAGGNTTATCACTTGTANCTNANGGTGNNACACCNACAACNACTCCNGTNTTTGCATTAGAACCGACTTGNNNTGACCCGGATAGAGATGANGGTAAAATTAAATTTAATGTNAAAGGAGGNAATTANATAGANGGTAATAATACTNTTTCTTANCCNTACACNGTNCAATGGGAAAAGTACGATACNNCCACTGGNTNATACNTTGTNATGGANGGNACAAATGGTTTACAAGATNTATCNAATCAAGAGTTTGCAAANGATCTTCTACCTGGTCAATACCGNGTAACTATTGAACCAACTGACTGGGAATGTACAGTTAATTCTGTTGACTCTGGAATCGGTATAACTAAAGTTATAATTGTTCCGCAAAATGATGATTTAATCATAACTAACGGCCCCTTAATTGATGTTAGTGAATACAACTTCACAGATGGTTCAGATAATATCTGTAAGGTAGGAGGCTCGGGTTATTTGTATGTTAATGTATTTAATAATTATGAGGGAGAAATTTCATTTGATTATGAAAATGNTCCNCTAACTCAAGTTGATAGAATTGATAATACTTTATATCGTCTGTATATTGANAAGTCAGTTGAAAAAGGNACACTANCGGTATACAATGAAGAGGGTTGTAGACTNGAAGAGGAAATAAATCTTCAAATTGGTGAACCTAATTTTACCTTCANCTCATTTAATTCTCAAATTTCAGGAAATTCCTCTGATACACAATTACCTATAATTCTTGCAAGAGAGGAAGTTACTTTCACAAACACCTCCACTGGAACTTCAAGCTATTATGAATGGGATTTTGGAGACGGTGGACCAGTAGAAAGGAAATATAGCCAACTTGGAGGNACATCATCTCCTGTAACAAATATTTACGGAGTTTCAGGAACATATTATCCAAGACTTAGAATGTATAATTCAGTTGGATGNTACAAAGAAAAAGTTGAAACCCTAGTTGTAGGTAAGGGATACAATATCATGGTTCCAAATGTTTTNACGCCTAACAATGACACATATAACGATATGTTTAAACCTTTGTTTAGTGGGTTTAAATCAATTCAATTCACAATCTATGATTATAGAGGTAATCTTCTTTACACTGAAGACAAGTCTGTAGATCCTAGTAATCCTCTTGGTTCTATAAGCTTATCAGGATGGAATGGGGATACGCAAATTGATTCTCCTTATTATATTTATTCAGTCTTTGGAACAACTTTATTTGGAGATATTGAGGTGCAGAAAAGTGGGACATTTATAATTATCAGATAATGCTAAAAGNAATTAAAAAAATATGGGGCATTATACTAGTGATTTTATCACCACTAATTGTTGAAGCACAAGAAGATTATGTAGTCAATCAAATTAAGTTCTTACAAAAATCTAATGCTAGCTTTTTTGGAATGAATCAATTAAATAGAGTTGGAGTCCTTTTTAACTCTCTTAAACTAAATGAAACNAGCAATATGGATAACAAATATGCTTTTGGATCCATAGCTTTTCAGGACAAAAATTTCTCTCTTGGATTTGATATTAATTCATTTAATATAAACGATATAGGCTTAACAAATTCATTNGTTAATTTNTCATATGTATATAAAATACAAATATCTAACTATTCTTATTTTTTGCCTGGGTTAACTCTTGGATTAGGGAGCTCAAGCGTGAATGCTGATAATTTGATTTTTGAAGATCAGTTAAATATGTCGACTGGCTTTATTAGCACAGAAACAATTGATCCACTAGCCCCTTTAATAGCAAATATAAATTACTTTGATTTAGGTGCCTCTTTCATTATTCACAATGAATTTTATATGATTGGTTTAAGTCTTAAACACTTAAACAAACCTAATATTTCTTATAATAAAGAAGTTCCATACACAAAACCCATACGTGTTGGTCTTCAGGCAGGTTACGAATTCGATATAAATCCCTTTGAAAGAGGACTTCTCCCAAGATTTTCTTATTTATACACATTTTTAAATCTTGTTAAATATGGAGATGCTCTTTATCTAGGTCTAAATGAAGAATTCCAACTTGGTGAGTTCTCCATCGGATTTACNCAACAAACCGGATCAGTNAANTCATTTAGTTTNAATAATTTTGGAATGACAATAGGACTAGCTCTTGAAAATTTTGATTTTGGATTGCACTATAANTTTTCAAACAGAAAACCAGGAAAAGTATTTTCCCCAAGTCTNTTTGAGNTAAGTATAATTTTCGACTTTAGCATCTATAGAAGAAACAACAGAGGAGTNTATAAAAAGTTACAGATCGATAATTACTATTAGTAAATTATTATTATTCTAAATATCCCTTTTCAATCATCCAGTCATCATTATAAATCTTGCCAATATATCTACTGCCTGAGTCATGAAGTAAGACAACAACAACATCATCAGAATTAAAATTGGATTTCAATTGGAGAACAGCCTTTACTGCTGCACCACAAGAATTTCCAGCAAATATTCCTTCTTCTCTAGCAAGCTTTCTAGTATATAAAGCAGCNTCTTTATCTGTAACTTTTTCAAAATGATCAATACTTTCGAAGTTNACATTTTCAGGTAATATATCNTCACCAATNCCCTCAGTCACATATGGGTATATTTCATTTTCGTCGAAAATACCTGTTTCGTGGAATTTTTTAAATACAGATCCATAAGTGTCTACACCCCAGATTTTGATTGAAGGATTTTTTTCTTTTAAATACTTAGCCACACCCGAAATAGTTCCGCCAGTCCCAACACCAACAACAAAGTGTGTAATTTTTCCATCAGTTTGTTTCCATATCTCAGGACCAGTCTGCTGATAGTGTGCGATACTGTTGGAGGGATTATCATATTGATTAACATACCAAGAATTTGGGGTGTCATCTGCCAGGCTTTTTGAAACGCTATAATATGAACGTGGATCATCGGGTGCTACCGCAGTTGGACATACAACTACTTTAGCTCCCATAGCTCGAAGAACATCAAATTTTTCTTTAGACTGTTTATCATTAGAGACGCATATTAGCTTATATCCCTTTACGATGGCCGCAAGGGCCAATCCCATTCCTGTATTTCCAGAAGTTCCCTCAATAATTACGCCTCCAGGTTTTAATCTCCCATCTGCTTCAGCGTCTTCAACCATTTTTAGAGCCATTCGATCCTTAATNGAGTTTCCTGGATTGAAACTTTCAACTTTTGCCAAAACCAAAGCTGANATTTCCTTGGTAATTGNGTTTAGCTTGACTAAAGGAGTATTACCAATAGTCTCTAAAATATTTTTCGAGTATTTCATTGATTAATTTTCGAAGCAAAGATACCACATACTTTACAAAAANTAAATAAGCATTTTTAAACTAACGGTATTGTAATACTTTCGATGGACTTATATGGTTTATAACTAATAATGGTATAAACAACAAAAGGCTACTTACAATCAAAACCCCAAGATTGATGGAAATTAAATCGAAAAAATCAATCATTACAGGAGCCACATCGACATAATAAGTTGAGGGATCTAGTCGAATCCAACCAAAATATTTTTGACTAAAATAAAATAGTAACCCTAATAAGTTTCCCCAAAAAAGNCCATATCCCATTATAACTATCCCATTATATAAAAATATTTTACGAATCAATCCATTATCTGCACCAATCGTCTTAAATAGTCCAATCATTCGAGTTCTCTCTAAAACTAAGACTAATAAGGCAGTTGACATATTAATCACGCCAACTATAATCATAATAATAATAATAATTAGAATATTGAAATCAAAAAGTGATATCCACTGAAAAATAGTGGCATATTGTCTAGATATTTTAACAGCATCTAAATCAGATGGTAATTTGGCATATATCAAATTCTCAATTGAATTTAATAAGCTTAAATCTGAAGTAAAGACTTCATAGGCACCAATTTGATTCGATTTCCATTTATTTATANGTTGAATATGCTTAATATCTCCTATTATAAAGTTATTATCGAAATCAGAAAAACCAGATGAAAAAAGACCTGTAATCTTAAAACTACGAACATTTGGTATGCTCTGAGCAATAGAATTCTGAAAATAAGCTGACAGTTCATCGCCCACTCCAACNGTCAAANGATCTGCAATAACTTGAGAAATTAAAATTTGTTTAGAGGGAAGATCTGTAAATTTAGGAAAACTACCCTCCACTAAAAAACTCTTTAAATTTTCCCATTTATAATCCTCAGCTACACCTTTATATATAATTCCCTCAAAATCAGACTTAGACTTTAACAAACCAGCTTTAATTGCTACTTTTTGAACATGAACAACTCCAGGTTCATTTTTCAGCATATTATAAACCTTTGGATTATTTGTAATCGGTAGCACTGAAATTTGAGATTCACTGTTTTCAAAAGGAGATACAACAATGTGTCCATTAAAAGCAGCTGTTTTATTTTCAATATGCTTCTGTAAGCCTTTACCAGTTGAAACAGCAATCAAAATCATTGCAATTCCAATCGCAACAGCCAATATGGCTATTTTAATTATACGAGCAGAAACACTACCTTTATTTAGTTTGTTAATACGCATCCGGCGTGAAATAAATAAGGGTAAATTCAAATTAAACTTGTTTTATGAAAGGCTCTTTCAAAAGTACATTTTTATTTTTTCTTTTCTTTAATTTAGGTTTTAACTGCCTTTGTCAACAAAGGATAATCTGTGCTGCAGAACAAATTCCTAAATACATTTATCTGCTTAAAAATGAAAATATTGGAATAGTGGCTAACAAAGCCTCTGTTGTATCCAGAAATAGTCACCTTATAGATACCCTTTTAGCCCTTGGGGTAAATATAAAAAAAGTCTTTGTACCAGAACATGGCTTTAGGGGGGAAGCAGATGCAGGAGAAAAAATATTGAATCAAAAAGATACGAAAACTGGACTCCCAATATTGTCAATTTACGGTAATCAAAGAAAGCCCTCTAACAAACAACTGAAGGGTATATCTATCATGGTTTTTGATTTGCAAGATGTAGGAGTAAGGTTCTACACCTATATTTCAACTCTTCACTACATAATGGAAGCCTGTGCCGAAAAAAATATCCCATTAATTGTATTAGATCGTCCCAATCCAAATGGACACTTTATTGATGGACCTGTATTAGAAAAAGATTGTAAAAGTTTTGTAGGAATGCATCCAGTTCCAATAGTATATGGAATGACTATAGGTGAATATGCTCAAATGATTAACGGGGAAGGGTGGTTAACTAATCAAATAAAATGTCAACTTAAGGTAATAAAAGTCAAAAACTATACCCATAAAACCTACTACGAATTACCCTTGAGACCCTCCCCTAATCTTCCTAATTCTCAAGCCATTGCTTTATACCCAAGTCTTTGTTTATTAGAACCAACTGTTATCAGCGTGGGCAGAGGAACTGAAATGCAATTCCAGATTTTTGGCCATCCAAATCTACCTAAATCAAAATTCAACTTTACCCCTAAACCTAATTTTGGTGCTAAGTATCCTAAACTAGAGAATAAAATTTGTAATGGAGTAGACCTTAGGAAATATAATATGACAAATAAAATTGAACTAAAATGGATACTTGATTCCTACAGTAATTTTCCAGAACCCAAAAGTTTTTTTAAAGAAGGTTTCTTTAGAATTGCAGGAACCAAAAAACTAAAAATACAAATTGAAAAGGGGTTGAGTGAAGATGAGATAAGGAAAACTTGGGAAGATGGCTTAATTAGTTTTAAAAGCACTAGACTTAAATATTTACTTTATTAGAAATAGTGGGTAATGAATTAGATTTATTTGGTAAAGCATTGTGGGATTATCATAATAAAAAACCACAAGCAAATAAGATAATAACTTGGACAAGTCTAACAGAAGAAGATGCAATTGACCTAAGCTATTTTTTTAGATCATTCGATGAAATGCCCGGTCTGGAACAACAAGCATTAAAGCTTTCAAAAGGAAGAATTTTGGATGTAGGTTGTGGAGCAGGTAGTCACAGTTTGTATTTACAGAACAAAATAAAACTTGAGGTCTATGGAATTGACCGGTCACCTGGAGCAATAGCAACTGCTAATGCAAGAGGGTTAAAAAATACAATTGAGCAATCAATTTTTAATTATAAGGAAGAAACCTTTGATACCATTTTACTTTTGATGAATGGACCAGGTATTTGCGGTAAACTTCAGAATTTAAAGGACCTACTTAAACACCTTAGCAACCTTCTCAATATAAAAGGTCAAATTCTATTGGATTCTTCTGATTTAATTTACCTATNTGACNAATCTGACAATGGAGAAAAAATGGTACCAGCATCAAATTATTACGGTGAATTAGAATATGGTATACGTTATGATAATAAAANAATTTCTTTTCCGTGGTTATACGTAGATGCTGAAAAACTTCAGGAGGTTGCCCAGCAGGTAGGTCTAAAAACTCATATTGTAATGAGTGGGAAAAACTGGGATTATTTAGCACGTCTAGTTAAGGAACGTTAAGGTATTTATGAGTTTGGAGTGAAACCCTCCATTTGGGATTTTTCATAATATATTCAACGATTAACGGCATTATTTTTTCCCTTTTACTCCATTCCGGCTGGAGGAATAGTTTGCAGTGCACACCGACNTTTTGCGCTTGTGACTCAGCAAAATTAAAGTCATCATTATTATAAATAATCATTTTCAATTCATCCGCCCTATTGTAGGCATTCACTAATGGTAACTTATTTTTCTTGGGNGAGAGGCAAAACCAATCCCAANATCCAGAAAGTGGATAGGCTCCAGAAGTTTCAATATGTATTTTAATTGAAAGTGACTTTAGACCTTGCGTAAGTGGTCCCATATTCCACATCAATGGCTCTCCTCCAGTAACTACTACAATATCTGAATACTTTTTAGCAGTTCGAATAATTTCTGGAACAGANGCAANAGGATGAAGATTGGGGTCCCAACTCTCCTTAACGTCACACCAGTGGCATCCAACATCACAACCACCTATTCTAATAAAGTATGCAGCACTTCCCTTGTGATATCCCTCTCCTTGTATTGTATAAAATGCTTCCATCAACGGAAGAACCTCACCTGCTTCAAGCTTCTGATCCTTTTTTTGAAGATCCATTTCACAAAGATAAAGTATAAGNNTTCAAAGATCTGTCAAAAAAAGGTATATTTGAAACTGACCAATCTAAACAATTACTAAATAAATATGAAACGATGGCAACAGGCGATTGACTCTACTTACGCTAGNGTATTCTCTTCATCAAATCAAAAAAAAATTGAGATCGCTACCCTTTGGTTATCAGTCATTGGTTTTATAATTCACCTGATTCTGATTTATGCCAAAAAATTTAATTGGTTCCACATCCCTTTTGAAGCCAATCTACTTATTGATCCAATTTCCGCCATATATACTCCATTTTCTATCATTCTTGTTTATGANATATATCTTTTAGTTGTTAACCTTCCAAGATCCTTTACTAATTCTGTTTCCAAACAATTTGAAATTATTTCTCTTATTTTAATTCGCAGAATTTTTGCTGATATTCCTCAGATTGATCTGAAAGCAAATTGGTTAAATACTCCAGAGAATCTTCAATTGATATGTGATGTTTTTGGGGTCCTNATTCTTTTTTACCTAATCTTTCTTTTCAATAAAGGCAGATTAAAATTGCCTAAAAAACCATTAAATCCAAATATTAAAAACTTTGTTTGTTCTAAAAAAGCAGTTAGTCTTATTTTATTACCTATTTTAATAATTACCTCTTTTTTCAGTGTCTATTACTGGATTTCTGAACTGATTTCTAACAACACAAGTTCAGATATCAATTCAATATTTTACAATGAATTTTTTACCATTTTGATTTTAGCTGATGTTTTCATCCTACTCCTATCTTTTCAATATACCGAGAGATACTCTCAATTGATAAGGAATACAGGATTTGTAATATGTACCATACTAATCCGTCTATCATTTGGCGTTTACGGACTGACCAATGTAATATTGATTATTTCTTCAGTCGCATTTGGATTATTGATATTGACAATTTACAACTTGGAGGAGAACCCAGTAAAAAAATCTATAAATCCTGATTGAGACTAGTTGGTATTTCGTTCACAAGAAAGTAATGTATTCTTCAATAACATAGCAATTGTCATGGGCCCAACACCTCCTGGAACAGGGGTTATATAACTTGATTTTCTAGATACATCTTTAAAATCCACATCCCCTTTGATAACATAACCTTTTGGATGATTTTTATCAACTACTCTTGTTATTCCTACATCGATAATAATTACACCCTCTTTGACCATATCTCCTTTAAGAAAGTTAGGAATACCAAGAGCAGATACAATTATATCTGCCTTTTGAGTAAGTTTTTCTAAACCTTTTGTTCTACTGTGAGCGAGCGTTACCGTCGCATTCCCTATTTGTCCCTTCTGGCTCATCAATATACTAATTGGACGGCCTACGATATGGCTTCTACCAATAACAACACAATGTTTTCCAGAAATATCAAGCTGGTATCTTTTGAAAATTTCCATAATCCCAAATGGAGTTGCAGGAATAAAGGACTCCATCTCTAGTGCCATGCGTCCAAAATTAGCTGGATGGAAGCCATCTACATCTTTCTTGGGATGTATAGCCAAAAGAATTTTCTCGTCATCTATATGCTTAGGTAAAGGTAACTGAACTATATATCCGTCTAAAGTCATATCATTGTTAAGCTCTTTAATTTTTAACAATAAAGCATTTTCAGAAATAGAATCTTCTAGTCGAATCAGTGTTGACTTAAAACCGACCTGCTCGCAAGACCTTACTTTACTTCCCACGTAAGTAAGGCTAGCACCATCATTTCCAACTAAAACTGCAGCCAAGTGAGGGATTTTTAATCCCTTTTCTATTCGCATAGCTACTGCCTTTTTAATTTCTTCCTTAATTTGATGGGATAATTTTTTTCCGTCTAGTAATTCCATAATTTATTTTAGTCCCTGAAACATTTGCATCATTTGTTTTCCCTTACCACCTTGCATCATCTTCATCATTTTACTCATTTGATTAAATTGTTTGATTAACTGATTGACCTCATTGATGTCTCTACCTGCGCCTTTTGCAATTCTGTTCTTTCGACTATGATTAAGTAATGTAGGCTGTGACCGCTCTTTAGGAGACATTGATCCGATTATTACTTCTATATTTTTGAATGCGTCATCGTCTACATCAATATCACCCATCATTTTTCCGGCTCCTGGTATCATACCCATTAAGTCTTTCATATTCCCCATTTTCTTGACCTGTTGTATTTGGGAAAGAAAATCATCAAAACCAAATTGGTTCTTAGCAATTTTTTTATTGATTTTACGTGCCTCATCCTGATCAAATTGTTCTTGAGCTCTTTCAACTAAGGACACAACGTCTCCCATGCCAAGTATGCGATCTGCCATTCGTTCAGGATAAAAAATATCCAATGCCTCCATTTTTTCTCCAGTCCCAATAAATTTTATTGGCTTGTCCACAATTGATTTAATAGATAATGCGGCACCTCCACGTGTATCCCCATCCAATTTTGTCAATATCACCCCATCAAAGTTTAGTGTATCGTGAAATACTTTTGCTGTATTTACGGCATCTTGTCCTGTCATGGAATCGACTACAAATAGGGTCTCATCAGGACTGACCGCACTGTGAATGTCCGAAATTTCTTTCATCAAAACTTCGTCTACTGCAAGCCTTCCTGCTGTATCGATGATAACCACATCCTTATTATTTTGTTTGGCCTCAGAAATTGCTTTCTTAGCAATTTTCACAGGGTTTTTTTCTTCTATATCGCTGTAGACCTCTACTCCGATTTGTTCTCCTAGCACATTTAATTGATCAACTGCTGCAGGACGGTATACATCACAGGCAACCAACATTGGGGTTTTTTGTTTTTTATTCTTTAAATGAAGGGCTAGTTTGCCACTAAAAGTTGTTTTACCAGAACCTTGTAATCCCGACATAAGTATTACAGCTGGTTTTGAGGAAAGATTTATTCCCTCTGCACTACTGCCCATCAATTCGGTTAATTCATCTTTNACAATTTTNATCATCAATTCACCGGGTTGAAGACTCGTCAATACTTTAGCACCAATCGCCTTTTCTTTAACTGTATTGGTAAATTCTTTTGCGATCTTAAAGTTAACATCAGCATCCAATAATGCACGTCTAACCTCTTTTAAAGTCTCTGCAACATTAATTTCCGTGATCTTGCCATGTCCTTTTAAAACCTTAAAAGCACTTTCNAGTTTATGACTTAAGCTGTCAAACATTNTGTGATTTATTTGATTAAAGCAAATTTAATCTTTTCAGTCTTATTTAAAACCCCAATAGGTCACGCATTTTTATATTTCATCATTCCAATGACTAATGTATGGGGAAAAGTTATAGCTGCTAAAAATGAAAAAAAAAGGGGCATAAAATAATCAGCTTCAAAATCGATGTATTGATAGACTAGAAAGAGGAATGCCAAAGAGCCAATCCAATAGATAGCAGAACTTTTTAAGTACTTTAAAAAAGAACTAAAATTAAAATTACCGTGGAGATAAATTAACTGTTCTTTTAATGATGGTAAGCTATGCCATACGACAAAATAAAAAGCAAATGCAAATAACAATGAATTCACATTAAAAATAACACCTAACAGTATAAGTAATATGCATTCATCTATAAAGTAAACCCTCAGCTGTTCTTTAAGCAACATTAATAGTATAATAATAATTCCTAATCCAAAAGAGCTATATAAAAAGATTTCAAAAATAAGCGTATAACCTGTAATTTTATTAATGACCCCAACAACCTCATCATATTGAATAGTAAATATCATAAAGAAGACCAAAGCACCATAAAGTGTATAAAATATAAAATTAGAGAGATTCATTGGTAGTCTTTCTCCCCAATGCTGCTCTCCAAAATGATAACTACTAAAAATGACAAATAAAAAAAGGGCAGATGAAGGTATGATAAAGAAAAAAGCTGCTCCCAAAAGAACAACTAACAGATAAAGTATTAAAAACTTAATATACAAGTGATTTAAGTTTCCTTTAAATTTTTTAGATAAAATTTCAAGATCATTTGCACCATGAAGAATCCCTACAGTTACTATAGCAAAACCAGCTAAAAAATTAACAAAACTATCTGGTAATAAAGACGATAGCAATATGAAAGAAAAGGTGATCATAATGCCAATTTGGTAATTTTTATTAGCTATAAATATCAAATTGGTAATTTTTTTTTTAAAAAAATGTGACTTTTATATTGCTGGAGTTTAAAATTTTCTAAATTTACCTAAACAAAATAAATAATTAATTTAATTATGGAAAATCTTTTTAATTTATCAGCTGTAGCCCCTGCGATGGCNACAGANGATTATGTAGGGTTCACATTTTTTGTAGGTTGTATGGCCATGATGGCAGCATCAGCNTTNTTCTTNCTGTCNNTGAATTCTTTNGACANNAAGTGGAGAACATCTATTTTGGTATCAGGTTTGATTACCTTTATCGCTGCAGTACACTATTGGTATATGAGAGACTATTGGGCAACTAATGCAACCTCTCCAACTTTCTTCCGTTATGTAGATTGGGTTTTAACCGTACCTTTAATGTGTGTTGAATTTTATTTAATCCTTAAAGCTGCTGGAGCAACTAAGCAATTGATGTGGAAATTAATTTTCCTTTCAGTAATTATGCTTGTAACAGGCTATTTTGGAGAAGCAGTTCATACTACAGGAAACGGTCCTGCATTATGGGGTCTAGTATCTGGTTTAGCTTACTTTACAATCGTTTTCGAACTTTGGAAAGGTGGAGCTTCTAAATTAGCTGCAGCTGCCGGTGGAGCCGTTCAAGCTGCTCACACTACGCTTTTAAAGTTTGTAGTTATAGGATGGGCGATCTATCCTATAGGATATATGGCTGGAACTGAAGGATGGTATAGTGGTATNTTTGGTGGTCTTCCAATGGACGTTATTTACAACGTTGGAGATGCTATCAATAAAATTGGATTTGGTTTAGTTGTATACAACTTGGCTGCTAATTCAAAGTAAATTTAATTTAATGGGCACNGTTTAATGCCCAAGAAAAAAATCGCTCTTAAGGGCGATTTTTTTTTACATTTTATTCGGCATTGAAATTCCTAGAATTTTACCATTAACTTTAATATTATTAGCAACTGCTTNGCAAAGCAATAATCTCATGGAACGCTTCGCTTTNTCCTCTTCGCCGAAAATACTAACGTTTTGATAAAATGAGTTAAATAATTTGACCAAATCATAAAGATAATTGGCTACCAATGCAGGACTAAATTGTTCTCCTGCATTTTTGATTATAGTAGGGTATTCATATAAATGCTTTAAAATTTCTTTTTCCTTATCTAGAAGAATTATATCGGTTTCTAGATTAAGATTCATGTCCTCTTCTNTACTGATCAATGAGTTAATTCTAGCAAATGCGTATTGAATAAAAGGTCCCGTATTACCGTTGAAATCAATTGAGGCCTCTGGGTCAAATAAAATTCGTTTTTTAGGATCTACCTTTAAAATAAAATATTTGAGAGCTCCTAACCCAATAATTCTAAAAAGCTGATCCCTTTCAGAGACCTTCATACCTTCAATTTTACCATGCTCCTTGGCAATTACTCTTGCAGTAAAATTCATCTGTTCGATTAGATCATCAGCATCAACAACAGTACCTTCTCGACTTTTCATTTTACCACTAGGCAGATCAACCATCCCATAACTTAAATGATATAGAGAGTCAGCCCAAGNNTANCCAAGTTTATTGAGTATCAAGAATAATACTTTAAAATGGTAATCCTGTTCATTACCTACTGTGTATACCATTCCGTTTACCTGAGGATTATCAACCACTCGCNTAGTGGNTGTGCCAATGTCTTGAGTCATGTAAACCGCAGTNCCATCTGAACGCAACAATAATTTCTCATCAAGTCCGTCTGATTTCAAATCAANCCAGACTGAACCATCTCCTTTTCGAAAAAAAACACCTTTATCGAGTCCCTCCTTGATAATTGATTTTCCCAATAAATAGGTATCACTTTCATAATAATAAGATTCAAAATCNACTCCTAACTTTCGGTAAGTAACTTCAAACCCNTCATACACCCANGTATTCATTTTCTCCCATAGAGCCCGAACCTTTAAATCATTATTTTCCCATGCTACTAACATTTTTTTAGCTTCATTTAGAAGTGGTGCTTCTTTTTCAGCGATATCTTGGGAGAATCCTTTCTCCATTAAATTGGCAACTTGCTGGCGATATTTTGTTTCAAAAAGTACATAGTATTTCCCCACCAATTGGTCNCCTTTTAAACCGGAACTTTCAGGAGTCTCTCCTGCTCCGTAGTTTTGCCATGCCAACATGGATTTACAAATATGAATNCCTCGATCATTAATAATCTGAGTTCTGATTACTTTCTTACCATTGGCCTGTAAAATTTTAGCTACTGAATACCCCAGAAGATTGTTNCGTATGTGCCCTAAATGAAGAGGTTTATTAGTATTTGGTGAAGAATATTCTACCATAACTGTTTCGGAATCGTGCTTAGGCTTAATGTGACCGTACTCTTTAACCTTTAAAAATTTATTTAGAAAGGTTAAATAAAATCTATCNGAAATTATAAGGTTTAAAAAACCACTAACTACATTAAAGTTTGTAACAAAAGAATTTTTTTCAACTAAATAGCTCCCAATACTCTCTCCTAAAACCGAAGGGTTTTGTCGAGTNAGTTTTAACAATGGGAACAACATTAAGGTAATATCTCCCTCAAAATCAGTCCGAGTCAATTGAAATTCGATTTTTTCTATATGNAGCTTAAAGGCTTCTTTTAGATGAGCTTTAACTTTAAGTGAAAGTGACTTTTCTAAGGTATCCATAATTTAGTTTCAAAGATAATTATAAACTCCAAAATACAAGCTGAAGTATTTATGACTTATCTTTATACAAAAATGCTTTTAAACGTTTCTTATAATGAAGCTGAGGTTAAGGAAAGGATTGAGGCTGCAGTTGGAAAACCATATCCCCTNAGAGACAGATGGAAAATGGGTGGCGTTGGCTCCTCAAAACTATTAATTTCTGCAACCTCTATTGATATTCATAACCTATTNATTTTAGATAACAATCGTAATACATGTAATGTAGAGCTACGTCCAAAAGGAATTATTTTAAGATTCAGGAGNCTTTTGGAAACTTACGCATTAATTATCCCTTATTACAAGTTAACCTTATACAANGGAAAGGCAGAAGAATACTCAATTTACAAAGACCAACAATTTGTTAAGATAGTGGCAGAAACTATGGGTATACACAAGTTTTTTTCAAAAATAAGTGCTGAAAAAGCTAAAAATCAAGCTCCAGGTATCGAAGACCTTTAGTCAGGTTAAACTTTACGGTGTTTGTGTCCGGTATAAACTTGTCGAGGACGACCAATAGGCTCTTTATTAAAACGCATTTCTTTCCACTGTGCAATCCAGCCAGGTAAACGACCAATAGCAAACATTACAGTAAACATTTCTGTTGGAATACTTAGCGCACGGTAGATAATTCCAGAATAAAAGTCAACATTAGGATACAATTTTCGATCTATAAAATAAGGGTCTTTTAGCGCCTCTAGCTCTAATTTTTTTGCGATTTCCAAAATTGGATCGTCTATCCCTAACTCTTCCAATACTTCATCAGCTGCAGTTTTGATTATCTTGGCTCGAGGATCGAAGTTTTTATAAACACGGTGACCAAATCCCATCAATCGGAATGGATCATTTTTGTCTTTAGCCTTAGCCATAAACTTTTTGGTGTCACCTCCATCATTTTTAATTTCTTCCAACATTTCAATCACAGCTTGGTTAGCACCTCCATGAAGTGGTCCCCATAGTGCAGAAATACCAGATGCAATGGAAGGAAATAATCCCGCATGGGACGAACCAACCATTCTAACTGTCGATGTAGAACAGTTTTGTTCGTGATCAGCATGTAATATCAGGAGCTTGTTTAAAGCACTTACCAAGGTAGTACTGGGTTTAAATTCCTTGTTAGGCATTTTAAACATCATATACGCCAGGTTCTCAGTATAGGGAAGATCATAATTGGGATAATTAAGGGGTAGCCCTTTCATTTTTCTGTGGGTCCACGAAGCCAGAACAGGAAACTTTGCTAACAACATAATAATAGCTTCATAAAAATCCTTTTCAGAATTAATGTCAACCGAAGAAGGATTAAAAGCAATCAAAGCTGAGGTTAATGAGGATAAAATTCCCATTGGATGAGCCGACTTTGGGAAACTTTTTAAAATAATTTTAAAATCTTCATCTACCAAAGCATAATCACGAATATCATCTTCAAACTTATCTAGTTGATCGGGCGTGGGTAAGTCACCGAAAATCAGGAGATAAGCTACTTCTATAAAAGAAGTATTATTAGCCAAATCTTCAATGGAGTATCCACGATAGCGAAGAATACCCTCTTCCCCATCTAGAAATGTAATTTCACTCTCACAAGATCCCGTATTTTTAAAGCCAGGGTCAAGTGTAATTAAACCCGTTTGGGCCCTCAAGGTTTTAATATCAATAGCAGGTTCGTCTTCAGAACCATTTACAAGTGGAAACTTATAACTTTTACCTTTGTAAATAAGATCAATCTGGTCCTTCATAATTACATAAAAAGAGCAACAAAAGTAGTGAAATAAAGGCCAATAAACAAAAGTTAAAGAGTTTCAGCTAAACAACTAAAAAAAATTAGCTAAAGGTTGAAAGCTTGATTTTGCGGATAAAATGCTTCATGTTCCAATTCTTCCTCAATTCTCAGAAGCTGATTATACTTAGCCATACGATCGCTTCGGGAGGCGGAGCCAGTCTTTATTTGACCTGTATTTAATGCAACTGCAAGGTCAGCAATGGTATTATCTTCCGTTTCTCCAGAGCGATGGGACATTACGGAAGTGTATCCGGCCTTGTGAGCCATCTCAACTGCAGCAATGGTCTCTGATAAAGTACCTATTTGATTAACCTTTATTAAAATAGAATTAGCAATACCTTGTTTAATTCCTCTGGAAAGTCTATTTACATTAGTAACGAATAGGTCATCTCCAACCAATTGAACATTATTTCCAGCGTTATCAGTAAGAAGTTTCCAACCTTCCCAATCATTTTCATCCATTCCATCCTCAATTGAAATGATAGGATATTTTATACTTAAATCCGTCAGATATTTTGCCTGTTCAGCGGAGGATCTTTTTACACCTTTATCACCCTCAAACTTTGTGTAATCATAAACACCATCATTATAAAATTCAGCCGCCGCACAATCTAAGGCAATCATAACTTCAGATCCAGCTTTATAACCAGCATTTTTGATAGCTATGAGGATTGTCTCTAATGCATCTTCTGTTCCGTTTAAAGTTGGAGCAAATCCACCTTCATCACCAACTGCGGTACTTAAACCTCTATCGTGGAGTACTTTTTTTAAATGGTGAAAAATCTCAGAACCCATTTTCATAGCTTGTGTAAAACTTTCAGCTCCGATCGGCATTACCATAAATTCCTGAAACGCTATTGGTGCATCAGAATGCGAGCCTCCATTAATAATATTCATCATTGGAACAGGAAGTGTGTGAGCACTTACGCCTCCAACATATCTATATAAAGGAAGACCTATTTCATTTGCAGCAGCCTTTGCGGTAGCAAGAGAGACGCCAAGAATAGCATTTGCCCCAAGCTTAGACTTATTAGGAGTACCATCTAAATCAATCATCATCTGATCAATTTTATTTTGATCAAAAACTGATTCGCCAATCAGTTCTTTGGCTAAAGTTTCATTTACATTTCTTACAGCTGTAAGGACTGCTTTCCCCATATAATCGTTTCCACCATCTCTGAGCTCTACGGCTTCGTGCTCACCTGTCGAGGCACCAGAGGGGACAGCAGCACGACCTGATATTCCATTTTCAGTAATAACATCTACTTCAACAGTAGGGTTACCTCTTGAATCAAAAATTTGACGTGCATGAATTTCAATAATTAGGCTCATTTATATTTAAATTAAATTGGTTCTGCTTTTTTTAGAGAATTATTTTTAATGTTTTGGTAAAATTCATCAAAAAGATAAGTAGCATCATTAGGTCCAGGTCCTGCTTCGGGATGGTACTGAACGGAGAAACAATTCTTATTTTTCATTCTAAGTCCAGCTACAGTTTGATCATTTAAATGGATATGGCTGACTTCAAATTCTTTATTAGATTCCGCAATTGATTTGTCAACCGCAAACCCATGATTTTGTGACGTTATTTCACCTTTTCCTGTTCTTAAGTTAATTACAGGATGATTTATTCCTCGATGCCCGTTAAACATTTTATATGTTTCGATACCATTGGCCAAAGCAATGATTTGATGACCTAAACAGATTCCAAAAAGAGGTAAATCATACTCAATAATTTTCTTAGCAACTTCTTGAGGATGTTTAAGTGGATTCGGATCTCCAGGTCCATTGGAAATAAAAAATCCGTCTGGCCTCCACTTTTGCATTTCTTCAAAAGTTGTGTCAAATGGAAAAACTTTAACGTAAATTTTTCTATCAGAAAGATGCCTTAAAATATTTTTTTTAACGCCAAGGTCAAGCGCAGCAACTTTGAACTCAGCCTCTGAATCACCAACAAAATAGGGCTCTTTGGTGGATACCTTGGAAGCTAGCTCAAGCCCCTCCATGCTTGGCATTTTAGAAAGTTCGTTAATCAAAGTCTCTTCATGGTCAATTTCGGTAGTGATGACAGCGTTCATAGCACCGTGTTCTCTTATATAATTTACCAAAGCCCGGGTATCAACATCAGATATACCAAAAAGTTCATTTTTGATTAAATAATCTTCCAATGAAACATTAGCCAACGGGCGTGAAAATTCGTAACTAAAATTTTTACAAATTAAACCCGCAATTTTAATACCATCAGACTGATCATCTTCTGTGTGAACACCATAATTACCTATATGAGCATTAGTGGTAACCATTAGCTGTCCATAATAGGAGGGGTCAGTGAATATTTCTTGATAACCAGTCATACCAGTATTGAAACATATTTCCCCAAAACTAGTGCCATCTGGACCTATGGATTTACCGAAAAACTTTGTGCCATCGGCTAAAATTAGGATTGCTTTTTTTCGAGTTTTATATGCCATAACAGTACACAAAATAACACAAAAAAAAGGATAAACTAAATAGCTTATCCTTTATTATAAAGTTAAATTATCAACAACACGACACTTTATGCATCTCCTTCTTTTTCTGACTCGGTTGTAGTTATATCTTTATTTTTATCAGAATCCTGATTAGAAGCTTTAGAAGCAACCTTTGGTTTATTATCAGCTATATCCTTAGACGCGTTATCTTTAACTACCTGTGAAGTTTTAGCTACATCNTCTACCTCTGAAGAAGGGATTTCAGTAGTAATACTTTTTTTTCTAGAACGACTTCTTCGGGTAGTTTTCTTGGCTTCATTTTTTTCAACGTTGTACACCTCGTTAAAATCTACTAACTCAATCAACGCCATAGCAGCNTTATCACCTAAGCGATTCCCCATTTTAATTACTCGAGTGTATCCGCCAGGTCTGTCGCCTATCTTTGGAGCAACATCTCGAAAGAGCATAGCCACAGCATATTTATTTCTAAGTGCACTGAATACTAGGCGACGATTTTGGGTACTATCGGTTTTTGATTTTGTAATCAAAGGTTCCACAAATTGTTTTAGTGCCTTTGCTTTAGCCACAGTAGTATTAATTCGCTTATGATCAATTAAAGAGGAAGCCATATTAGCTAACATTGACTTTCTGTGGGCCACTTTCCGACCCAAGTGATTAACTTTTTTTCCGTGTTTCATAAGTTCAAAATCTAAGAGTTTCTAGTCTTTATCCAACTTGTATTTAGTTAAATCCATTCCAAAAGACAACCCCTTTAATACTACTAGTTCTTCTANTTCAGTGAGTGATTTCTTACCAAAATTTCTAAATTTCATCAAATCATTTTTATTATAAGAGACCAAATCTCCCAAGGTATCAACCTCAGCTGCTTTAAGACAATTCAAAGCCCTAACAGACAAATCCATATCAATTAATTTAGTTTTAAGTAGCTGGCGCATGTGAAGAGACTCTTCATCATATGTCTCGGCTTGAGCTATTTCATCTGCNTCGAGAGTAATTCGCTCATCTGAAAANAATAAGAAGTGATGAATCAACGTTTTCGCTGCCTCAGTAAGAGCATTTTTAGGGTGAATAGAACCATCGGTACTTATTTCGAAAATAAGCTTTTCATAATCGGTTTTTTGTTCAACTCGATAATTTTCTACACTATATTTTACATTTTTTACCGGGGTAAAAATAGAATCTATAGCAATAACACCGAAAGTGGAATTNGAATTCTTATTTTCCTCAGCAGGTACATAACCTCTTCCTTTTTCGATTGTCACCTCTATACTTAATTGNACACCTTTCTCAAGATTACAGATAACCATATCTGGATTCAAAACTTGAAAACCAGAAATAAATTTTTGGAAATCAGCAGCTTTGAGCTGATCTTGATTTCCAACGACTACAGTCACTTTTTCTTCCTCTACATCTTCAATTTGGCGTTTGAATCTTATTTGTTTTAAATTAAGAATAATCTCAGTCACATCTTCAACTATTCCAGGAATGGTAGAAAACTCGTGTTCAATATTCTCTATTTTGACAGAGGTAATTGCAAATCCCTCAAGGGATGAGAGTAATACCCGTCTAAGCGCATTACCCACTGTAAGTCCGTATCCGGGCTCTAATGGGCGAAATTCGAATTTTCCCTCGAACTCAGAGGAATCGATCATAATTACTTTGTCAGGTTTTTGGAAATTTAGTATGGCCATAGTTTTATGCTTGCTTATTTGTTATTTAGAATATAATTCCACGATTAATTGTTCTTTAATGTTTTCGGGAATTTGATTACGTTGAGGGATACTCACAAAATTACCCTCATATGTGGAGCTATTCCAAGTCATCCAATCATAAATGGAGCTGTTAGCTTCTAATGAACTAGAAATGGATTGCAAGGATTTAGATTTTTCCCTAACCCCAACTGAATTACCAGGTTTCAAATTAAAAGAGGGAATATTTACGATTTTCCCATCGACAGTAATATGTCCATGAGAAACTAATTGACGAGCAGCATTCCTNGAAGGAGCAATCCCTAAACGGTATACNACATTATCTAATCGAGACTCGCAAAGTTGAAGTAGTACTTCACCAGTAACTCCTTTACTTCCACTTGCTTTTTCAAATATATTCCTGAACTGACGTTCTAAAATACCATAGGTATATTTGGCTTTTTGCTTTTCTAATAATTGTACTGCGTACTCGGATTTCTTACCTCTTCTACGATTATTACCGTGCTGTCCTGGGGGGTAGTTCCTTTTTTCAAATGCCTTATCAGGACCGAAAATAGGCTCTCCAAACTTTCTTGAAATTTTTGATTTAGGACCGATATATCTTGCCATATTTTATTTTTTTTTGTTATAAATTAAAAACTAATCCTTCGATAGCTTTATTAACATTAAACTCTTCTTCTTTTAGGTGGGCGACAGCCATTGTGAGGTAATGGAGTAACATCGACTATCTCAGTCACTTCAATACCACTATTATGAAGAGTTCTAATAGCAGACTCTCTTCCATTTCCTGGGCCTTTGACATATACTTTAACTTTCCTTAAGCCAGCTTCGATGGCGACTTTAGAAACATCTTCAGCAGCTGTTTGAGCCGCATAAGGCGTATTCTTCTTCGAGCCTCTAAAACCCATTTTTCCTGCTGATGACCAAGCGATAACCTCTCCCTTGTTATTTGTGAGAGAAATAATAATGTTATTAAAAGAAGCAGTAACATGTGCCTCNCCAATTGAATCAACAATAACTTTTCTTTTTTTACTAATAACTTTTGCCATAGTTATATATTATTTAGTTACTTTCTTTTTGTTAGCGACAGTTTTTCTTTTTCCTTTTCGAGTTCTAGAGTTGTTCTTAGTTCTTTGTCCTCTNAGAGGTAGGCTTGATCTATGTCGAATACCACGATAACTTCCAATATCCATCAATCGCTTAATATTCAGTTGTAACTCAGAGCGTAATTCTCCTTCAATTTTAAAATCACTTACAGCTTCACGTATTCTTCCTGTCTCTTCATCTGTCCAGTCAGAAACTTTAGTATCTTCATTTACTTTAGCTAGTNCCAAAATATTTTGCGCCCGACTTCTGCCTATCCCATAAATGTATGTTAGAGCAATTACTCCTCTTTTTTGTTTGGGAATGTCTACCCCTGAAATTCTAGCCATAATTTAACCTTGTCTTTGTTTGAATCGAGGATTCTTTTTATTAATAACGTACAAACGCCCTTTTCTTCGGACTATTTTGCAGTCCGCACTTCTTTTCTTCAATGATGCTCTTACTTTCATCCTTCTTTTTTTAAAATCTATATGTTATCCTTGCCTTTGATAAATCGTAGGGACTCATTTCTAACTTTACTTTATCTCCGGGTAGTAATTTTATATAATGTAAGCGCATCTTACCTGAAATATGAGCGGTTACTACATGGCCATTTTCCAGCTCAACTCTAAACATAGCATTAGATAATGCTTCAATAATGGTACCCTCTTGTTCTATTGCCGCTTGTTTTGCCATTTTTTAAATTGTTCCTGCTCTTCTGTTTCTACTAGTTTTTGACATAAGTCCATCATAGTGTCTATTCAACAAATAAGAATTCACTTGTTGAATGGTATCGATAGCAACACCAACCATAATCAAAAGTGAAGTTCCACCATAAAATAAGGCCCAACCTTGTTGCATCCCAATTAATTTTACAACTAAAGCTGGAAATACAGCTATGGCAGCTAAATATAAGGAACCAGGAAATGTGATATGAGACATAACTGTATCTAAGAATTCAGAGGTTTCATTTCCAGGACGAATTCCAGGAACAAANCCACCACTTCTTTTTAAATCTTCTGACATTTTATTTGTAGGAACAGTAATAGCCGTATAAAAAAAGGTAAAAACTATAATCAATAAAGCGAATAACAAATTATACCATAAACCAAAGATATCAGAAAAATTTGTTTGTAACCATTGGCCAACTGATGACTCTCCAAATGCACCTCCAACATAAGCAGGAGCGAACATTAAAGCTTGAGCAAAAATAATTGGCATTACTCCAGAGGCATTTAATTTTAAAGGAATGTATTGTCTCGAGCCAAAAACATTTTTTTCACTCGATCCTCCTGATGTTCTTCTAGCNTATTGAACAGGAATCTGTCTAACAGCCATAACTAGTAGGACACTTAATAAAATAATTACTACCCATAAAACTAATTCAATAGAAATCATCATGAGACCACCGTTGTTCTCTGAGACACGTGAAACAAACTCTTGGGTAAAAGAAAGAGGTAGATTTGCAATNATACCTACCATTATCAATAGTGAGATACCGTTACCAATTCCTTTATCGGTTATTTTTTCACCAAGCCACATGGCAAAAATAGTTCCAGTTACTAGTATAATAACGGAAGAGAACATAAAAAGCGGTCCGCGACCTAGAACAAAAGCACTATCTGGAACACCAAGTGCAGAAAGTCCGTATAGGTAGGCAGGTGCTTGAACAACACAAATTAAAATAGTCAACCACCTGGTAATCTGAGTTCTTTTTTTATTACCACTTTCTCCTTCTTTCTGAAGTTTTTGAAGGTAGGGAACAGCTATTCCCATTAATTGTACAACAATAGATGCAGATATATATGGCATAATCCCTAAAGCAAAGACAGAGGCGTTTGCAAAAGCACCACCTGTAAAGGCATTAAGTATTCCTAAAAGTCCNCCGCCATCGGTTCTATTAGAAAGTTCGGATAATTGGACGGAATCGATTCCTGGTAAAACCACTTGAGCTCCTAATCGATATACAAGTAAAAGAGTTAACGTTGTTAAAATACGTCCACGCAACTCCTCAATGTTGTATATATTTAAAATAGTCTCAATAAACTTTTTCATCAGTTATAGATTATATCTTTATAGCTTCACCCCCAGCTGCTTCTATCGCTTCCTTAGCAGTCTTAGAAAACTTGTGAGCAGAAACCTTTAATGAAGCATTTAATTTTCCTCTACCTAATATTTTAATCAATTCTTTTTTTNGAGCCANACGCAGTTCAACAAATTTTTCGAGGGTAACTTCNTTCTTTATCTTCTTTTCTTTAACAAGNTTTTGAAGGGTATCCAAATTAATNACATTAAACANAACTCTATTANTATTAGTAAAACCAAACTTGGGTACTCGACGTTGCAAAGGCATCTGTCCNCCTTCAAATCCTATTTTTTTTGAGTACCCTGAACGAGACTTTGCGCCTTTGTGACCTCTTGTGGAAGTGCCACCTTTTCCAGTTCCTTCTCCTCTTCCTACACGTTTACCAGAATTTGAATTAGATTGCTCCGCTGGTTTTAAATTATGTAAACTCATCTTTATGCTTCTGTGGTTTTGACTAAATGTTTAACCTTATTTATCATACCCATAATATTAGGTGTATTCTCATGGATAACCTCTTTACCAATACCTCTAAGTCCTAATGCCTCTAGGGTTCTTTTTTGGGACTGCATTCTTTTGATACTGCTTTTGACTTGTGTAACTTTAATCTTGGTCATAACCTTCAATATTATCCGTTAAAAACTTTTTCTAAACTAACCCCTCTTTGTTTGGCAATAGTTTGGGGACTTCTAAGTTGTAGTAAGGCATCGAAAGTTGCTTTAACCACGTTATGAGGGTTGGAAGACCCTTGTGATTTTGATAATACATTATGAACCCCTACTGCCTCTAATACTGCACGAACTGCACCACCGGCAATTACACCCGTACCTTCTGATGCAGGCTTTAAAAACACTTTAGCACCGCCAAATTTTCCTTTTTGTTCATGAGGTAAAGTACCATTAATAATTGGAATACGAACTAGATTTTTCTTGGCATCTTCAATTGCCTTAGCAATAGCCTCAGAAACCTCTTTAGATTTTCCTAAACCTTGGCCAACGACACCATTTTCGTCTCCCACCACAACAATGGCAGAGAATCCAAAGGCTCTTCCTCCCTTGGTCACTTTAGTCACTCTTTGTACTCCAACAAGTCGGTCTTTAAGGTCTAATCCTGCAGGTTTTACTAATTCAACGTTTTTGTAATCTTGATACATATACTTTTTTTAAAAATTTAATCCCGCCTCTCTTGCNCCTTCAGCGAGAGATTTTACCCTACCGTGATATAAATATCCACTGCGATCAAAACTGATGTTGCTTACGCCTGACTTTGCAGCTCGATCACCAACGAGTTTACCCACCATTTGGGCTTCAGCAATTTTACTCTCTAATTTGGCATCCACAATTTCTTTATCTCTTGAAGATGCAGAAGCCATTGTTTTTCCATTCACGTCGTCAATTACTTGGGCGTAAATTTCTTTGTTACTTCGGTAAACGGACAATCGAGGATTGTCTGCTGTTCCAGTAATTGTTTTTCTGATTCTTAAATGAATCCTGTTTCTTCTAGCGGATTTTGTTAGTGCCATATTTGTTATGCTGATTTACCTGCTTTTCTTCTTATTTGTTCTCCAATGAATCTTACACCTTTTCCTTTGTAAGGCTCAGGTTTTCTGAAAGATCTAATTTTAGCAGCTACATATCCAAGTAACTGCTTATCGTGAGAAGTTAGTTTAACAATTGGATTTTTCCCTTTTTCAGATATCGTTTCAATCTTAACTTCTGGGGCAATATCAAAAAGAATATTGTGTGAAAAACCTAGAGCAAGATCTAATTTTTGACCTTGATTACTAGCACGAAAACCAACCCCCACTAATTCTAATTCTTTTATGAAACCAATCGAAACACCTTCAATCATGTTGCTAGCTAAAGCACGATACAACCCATGTTTTGCTCTGTGATCTTTCGAATCAGACGCGCATTTTACTTTCAGAACACTGTCTTTCAAACTAAAAGTCACCGCATCATATGCTTGAGTCAATTCACCCAATTTACCCTTAATAATAATTTTGTCTGGTTGAATGTCAACACTGACACCTTCTGGAATACTAATTGGATTGTTACCTATTCTTGACATCTTACTTTTTTTAACTTTTTCTTAATGCAATATTAATATACGTAGCAAAGTAATTCACCACCAATATGTTTTGATTCAGCCTGCTTCCCAGTCATTACACCTTTTGAAGTTGAAACGATTGAAACACCCAATCCATTAAGAATTCTTGGATAATTGCCTACTGAAGCATACTTACGTAAACCAGGGGTACTAATTCTTTGTAATTTCCTAATCACAGGCTCTTTAGTTAAATCATCATATTTTAATGCAATCTTAATATTACCTTGATGGTTTGTTGTTTCCTCAAAAATATAACTTAAAATATACCCTTGATCATAGAGTATTTTAGTCATCTCTTTCTTTAAATTAGAAGCAGGTATATCGACTACCTTGTGACCGGCGGAATTAGCGTTTCTAATTCTAGTTAAATAATCAGCAATAGGATCTGTAAACATAATTATCTTTATTTTATTACCAACTGGCCTTTGTTACACCAGGGATTAAACCTTTGTTTGCCATCTCTCGAAAGGTCACCCTTGAAATTCCAAACTGACGGATATATCCTTTAGGACGGCCTGTTAACTTGCAACGATTGTGCATTCTCACTGGTGACGCATTTCTAGGCAATTTCTGTAATGCTTCATAGTCTCCTGCTTCCTTCAGTGCCTTTCTTTTGGCGGCGTATTTAGCTACTGTTTTAGCTCTTTTTACTTCCCGAGCTTTCATTGATTCTTTGGCCATACTTAACTATTTTTAAATGGTAATCCCAATTCACTTAATAATGACTTTGCTTCTTTATCCGTTTTTGCAGACGTGACGAAAGAAATATCCATCCCAGAAATGTTATTTACTTTATCAATATTAATTTCAGGGAAAATGATCTGTTCTGTGACTCCAAGGTTATAATTTCCTCTTCCATCAAAACCATTGGCTTTTACACCTTGGAAATCTCTCACTCTAGGTAAGGCTGTAGTTACAAGTCGATCTAAAAACTCATACATGCGTTGGCCTCTTAATGTTACTTTAACACCAATTGGCATTCCTTTTCTAAGCTTGAATGCTGCTACATCTTTTTTGGAAATTGTAGCAATAGCTTTCTGACCAGATATATTGGTCAATTCTTCAACGGCAAAATCAATGAGTTTCTTATCTGCTACTGCAGCTCCTACGCCTCTACTTAAGACAATCTTTTTAAGTTTGGGAACCTCCATAAAATTTTTATAACCAAACTCTTCCGTGAGTGCAGTAATAATTCTCTCGTTGTATTCTTTTTTAAGTCTAGCTTGATAACTCATTACAATACCTCATTATTTTTTTTTGAAAAACGTACCTTAACTCCATCATCCAACCTAAAACCTACCCTAGTTATATTTCCATCTGCAGTAGTTAGAGATATATTAGATAAGTGAATAGGAGCCTCTTTCTCTATAATACCTCCTTGAGGGTTCTGGGTACTAGGTTTAGCATGTTTTTTAATCAAATTTACTCCTTCAACCAAAGCCTTATTTTGATCACGCAGAATCTTGAATACTTTACCCTGAGAACCCTTATGCTCTCCGGCTATTACAACTACATTATCGTCTTTTTTAATTTTAATCTTGCCCATAATTTATTATTATAACACTTCCGGTGCTAATGAAACGATTTTCATAAATTGTTTATCACGAAGCTCACGAGCCACTGGTCCAAACACTCGGGTACCTATCATTTCACCTGTTGGGTTAAGTAGGACACATGCGTTATCATCAAATCTTATGTAGGAACCGTCAGGTCTTCTTACTTCTTTTGTTGTTCTCACGACCACAGCTTGAGAAACTTGTCCTTTTTTGATAGTACCCGAAGGAGATGCTTCTTTAATAGATACCACAATCTTATCTCCTAAAGAGGCATATCGCCTTTTTGTTCCTCCTAGAACCCTAATGGTCAGGACTTCTTTAGCTCCAGTGTTGTCTGCGACAGTTAATCTTGATTCTTGTTGTAACATGATTACTTAGCTCTTTCTATTATTTCTACTAAACGCCAACACTTTGATTTACTCACCGGTCGAGTTTCCATTATTTTAACTGTGTCACCAACATTGCAATCATTTTTTTGATCATGAGCGACATATTTTTTTGTTTTAAGAACGAATTTACCATACATGGGGTGTTTTACTCTTTTAACTTCAGCAACAACAATGGACTTTTCCATCATGTTACTGGTTACAATTCCAACTCGTTCTTTTCTCAAATTTCTTTTTTCCATTTCCTTAAGCGATAATTTCATTTTTCTTCGCAGTAATTGCAGTTAACAATCTTGAGATTGTTCTTCTGACCGTCTTAATTTGAAGTGGGTTTTCAAGGGGACTCACAGCATGGTTCATCTTTAAATCCAAAAACTGCTTTTGGTAATCAGCAAGTTTATCTTGGAGATCCTCAAGTGATAATTTTTCTATTTCTGGTGCTTTCATTTTACTTTATTAATTGGTCTGAAAATCTCTAGCAATAATAAATTTTGTCCTAACAGGTAATTTCTGAGCAGCTAGTCTAAGCGCTTCCTTTGCCACATCTATATTTACTCCGGCAATTTCGAAAATAATTCTTCCAGGTTTGACAACAGACACAAAATATTCAGGAGCACCTTTACCTTTACCCATTCTTACCTCAAGTGGTTTTTTTGTTATAGGCTTGTCTGGAAAAATTTTGATCCATAATTGACCTTCTCTTTTCATATATCGTGTAGCAGCAATTCTAGCTGCCTCTATTTGTCTAGAAGTAATAAATTTTGAATCTAAAGACTTGATACCAAACATCCCATTCGACAACTGGTTTCCTCTTTGAGAAAACCCCTTCATGCGCCCCTTCTGTGCTTTTCTGAATTTAGTTCTTTTAGGTTGTAACATTTTGCCTATCTGTTATTATTTCTTCTTCTTTGTTGCCGTCCTTGGCCACCTGATTTATTTCCTAAACCACCAGATTTTTTTGACATTCCTATTAGTGGAGATAATTCTCTTTTACCAAATACTTCTCCTTTCATTATCCAGACTTTAATACCTAAACGACCGTAAGTGGTATGAGCTTCTACCAAAGCATAATCGATATCAGCTCTAAATGTAGATAGCGGTATCCGTCCTTCTTTATAAGATTCAGACCTTGCCATTTCGGCACCATTCAATCTTCCAGAAATCTGGATTTTAATTCCTTCAGCATTCATTCTAATTGAAGCTGCAATTGCCATTTTTATGGCACGTCTATATGAAATTCTACTTTCAATTTGTCGAGCGACACTTGCAGCAACAAGTTTGGCATCTAATTCAGGCCGCTTGATTTCAAAAATATTTAATTGAATATCTTTGTTTGTTATTTTTTTTAGCTCCTCTTTAAGTTTATCTACCTCTTGACCAGCTTTTCCTATAATAATACCAGGACGAGCAGTAGTTATTGTAATAGTGATAAGTTTTAGGGTACGTTCTATGATTACATTTGAAACACTTGCCTTTGCTAAGCGGGCGTGAATATATCTTCTAATATTATCATCCTCTGCAAGTTTATCACCATAATTACGGCCTCCATACCAATTAGAGTCCCAACCTCTTATGATACCTAAACGATTTCCGATTGGATTAGTTTTTTGTCCCATATTAATTATCTAAGTTATTAGCCCCAAGTACAAGTGTTACGTGGTTGGAGCGCTTTCGAATTCTATGTGCTCTTCCTTGTGGAGCTGGACGGAGCCGCTTAAGCATCTTTCCACCGTCCACTTTAATTTCTTTAACAAATAGAGCTGCTTTTTCCACATCGACTTCTTCGTTTTTTGATTGCCAATTGGAAATAGCTGATAATAACAGTTTTTCTAATTTACGAGAAGCTTCTTTTGGGCTAAATTTAAGTATCGATAGAGCTTTAATTACACTTTCACCCCTTACCTGGTCTGCAACTAATCTCATTTTTCTAGGCGAAGTAGGGCAATTATTTAGCTTAGCGAAGGTCAATTTTTTGTTGACCTCCTTGATTAGTATTGCGCTCTCTCTCTTACGTTTTCCCATTACCGTAAATTATTTTTTTCCTTTATTTTTAGCTCCAGCGTGTCCTCTAAAAGAACGAGTTGGAGAAAATTCTCCCAACTTGTGTCCAACCATGTTTTCGGTAATGTANACCGGAATAAATTGCCTTCCGTTATGAACCCCGATAGTCTGGCCAACAAATTCNGGAGTTATCAATGAAGCCCGTGACCAAGTCTTGATCACTGTCTTTTTATTATCCTCCACATTTTTTGAGACCTTTTTTTCAAGACTAACTGAAACGAATGGTCCTTTTTTTAATGATCTTGCCATCGTATTTTATTTTTTTCTTCGTTCAATAATAAATTTATTGCTTGATTTATTTTTTGAGCGGGTTCTAAATCCTTTTGCAGGAATACCATTTTTGGACCTAGGATGACCACCTGATGCGCGCCCTTCTCCACCTCCCATAGGGTGATCTACTGGATTCATTGCTACAGGTCTAGTTCTTGGTCTCCTACCCAACCACCGTGATCGACCTGCTTTACCAGATACCATAAGTTGGTGATCGGAGTTTGAAACGGCACCAATACAAGCCATGCATACAGTAGAGACAGTTCTCGTTTCACCTGAGGGTAATTTAATAGTTGCAATATTTCCGTCCCTAGCCATAAGTTGTGCAAAAGCACCTGCACTGCGAGCAATTACTGCACCGGCACCTGGATTTAGTTCGATACAAGAAATAACAGTTCCTAGTGGAATTTTTGATAATGGCAGTGCGTTACCAACNTCAGGAGAAGCATTTTCACCTGAACTAATTTGCTGTCCAATNTTAAAACCACTTTGAGCAACTACATAACATNTCTCACCATCTTTGTATTCAATAAGGGCAATAAAAGCAGAACGGTTAGGGTCATATTCAATTGTTTTGACTTCACCAGCAAACCCGAATTTATTCCTTTTAAAATCAATACTACGGTATCTTTTTTTGTGACCTCCACCACGATGGCGAACTGTCATTTTTCCAGTATTATTTCTACCACCAGTTCTCTTCTTTGAAACGAGTAAACTCTTCTCAGGCTTATCTGTAGTAATTACATCAAATCCATTTACTACTCTAAAACGTTGAGCTGGNGTTACTGGTTTTAATTTTCTAACTGACATCTATTCGCTTTTAAAGTTTACTGAAAAAATCAATAGTATCCCCCNCAGCAACATGAACAACTGCCTTTTTATTAGCATTTGTCTTACCATTTTGAATACCTGTTTTAGTATATTTAGTCTTTCTTAATGGGCCGTAATTTAGGGTTCTGACCCTGTTTACGTTAACACCATAAATAGATTCCACTGCCTTTTTAATTTCAACCTTGTTTGCCTTAGTATTAACCAAAAAGGTATAACAGTTGTAAAGTTCACTTTGAGAAGTAGCTTTTTCGGTAATTATAGGTTTTATTATAATATTCATTATACTACGTTTTTTTCAAAATTGACTCCAAATCACTAATAGCACTTTCAAATAAAACNAAACTTGAAGCATTTGTAATCTGGTAAGTACTTAATTCTGAGCTTTTTACANCCTTAGAATTGCTTAAATTACGGGAAGACAAATATACATTATTATTTTGTTCGCCCAAGACCATCAAAGATTTTTTACCTGACAAACCTAAGGACTCTAAAACCTTTAGATAGGCAGAAGTTTTAGGGGAATCAAATTTGAAATCTTCTAAAATTAGAATAGATTTATCTTTTGCTTTAATACTCAAGGCTGATTTTCTAGCTATTCGCTTTACTTTCTTGTTAAGNTTTTGACTGTAATCCCTTGGGGTGGGGCCAAAAATTCTTCCCCCACCTCTAAATATAGGGTTTTTAATACTTCCTGCTCTGGCAGTACCAGTTCCCTTTTGTTTCTTAATTTTTCTTGTACTACCAACAATTTCAGACCTTTCTTTAGATTTATGTGTTCCTTGTCGTTTATTGGCCAAGTGTTGTTTAACATCGAGGTAAATGGCGTGGTTATTGGGATCAACTCCAAAAATCGCTTGGTCGAGCTTGATCGTCCGGCCAGTTTCTTTTCCTTTAGTATTAAGTACAGATAATTCCATTATTTCTGAATAATTACATATGAATTCTTATGACCAGGCACACATCCCTTTAAAATAAGAAGATTATTCTGAGGATTGACTTTTAAAACAGAAAGATTCTGAACTTTAACTTTTTCGTTACCCATCTGGCCAGCCATTTTCATACCCTTAAAAACTCGAGCAGGGTAGGAAGCAGCACCAATTGATCCAGGAGCTCTTAGACGGTTGTGCTGGCCATGTGTTGCCTGACCAACTCCTGCGAATCCGTGACGCTTTACAACACCTTGGAATCCTTTTCCTTTGGAGTTTCCNGACACATCAACAAATTCACCTTCTTTAAAATGTTCTACTGTTATAGTGTCTCCTAATTTGTATTCTTGGTCAAAATTCTGAAATTCGATTAACTTTTTTTTGGGAGTCGTATTAGCTTTTTTAAAGTGACCTAAAGCGGCATTAGTTGCTCTTTTTTCTTCTTTGTCATCGAAGCCCAATTGAAGTGCATCATATCCGTCAATGGCTTTAGTCCTTACTTGGGTAACCACGCATGGTCCAACCTCCAATACAGTACAAGGAATATTTTTCCCATTTTCATCGAAGATACTAGTCATACCGATTTTTTTTCCAATTAGCCCAGACATTTGATTTCTTTTTAAATAATTATACTTTAATTTCTACTTCTACCCCACTTGGTAACTCTAACTTCATCAAAGCGTCAATTGTCTTCGAAGATGAACTATATATATCTAACAGCCGCTTGTAAGAATTCAACTTAAATTGTTCTCTTGATTTCTTATTAACATGAGGTGAACGTAAAACTGTAAAAATTTTCTTGTGAGTAGGTAGAGGAATCGGTCCAGTTACTACTGCACCGGTAGTTTTAACGGTCTTAACAATTTTATCAGCGGACTTATCTACCAAGTTGTGATCGTAAGATTTTAATTTAATTCTAATTTTTTGGCTCATTCTTTACTAATCTTTAATCATTGTTTCCTTTAATAGCTGCAATTACTGATTCTGAAATATTCGAGGGTGTTTCAGCGTAATGGTCAAATTCCATTGTTGAAGTTGCACGACCCGAGGAAAGCGTTCTTAGGGAAGTAACATATCCGAACATTTCTGAAAGAGGAACTTCTGCTTTAACTACTTTAGAACCTGCTCTATCATCCATAGAGTTAACTTGGCCTCTTCTACGATTAAGATCCCCAACAATATCTCCCATATTTTCCTCAGGGGTCAATACTTCTAATTTCATTATAGGCTCCATTATAACTGCCTTAGCTGCTCTTGCAGATTCTTTGAATCCTAGTTTAGCCGCCAATTCAAAAGATAATGAATCTGAATCTACAGGATGAAAGGAACCATCTTTTAGAGTAACTTTCATGGAATCAACCTCAAACCCTGCTAAAGGACCGTTTTTCATTGAATCTCTAAATCCTTTTTCAACAGATGGAATGTATTCTTTTGGGACATTTCCACCTTTAATTTCATTTATGAATTCAAGACCAACTTTACCTTCTTCTGCTGGCTCCAAGGAAAAAACTATATCGGCAAATTTACCACGACCACCAGTTTGCTTTTTATAAACTTCTCTATGATCAGCTAAAATTGTAAGTGCTTCTTTGTATTCTACTTGAGGCTGACCTTGATTAACCTCAACCTTAAACTCACGCCTTAAACGGTCTATTATAATGTCAAGGTGTAATTCTCCCATTCCAGATATAACAGTTTGGCCTGAAGCTTCGTCTGTTTTAACCTGAAAAGTTGGATCTTCTTCTGCTAGTTTAGCAAGTGACATTCCAAGTTTATCTACATCAACCTTAGTCTTGGGTTCAACTGCTATTCCAATAACAGGGTCTGGAAAGTCCATACTCTCAAGAACTATGGGAGACTTTTCAGACGAAAGAGTGTCACCTGTTTTAATATCCTTAAAACCAACAGCTGCGCCAATATCTCCTGCTTCAATAAAATCGATAGCATTCTGTTTGTTAGAATGCATCTGGTAAATTCGGGAGATNCGTTCTTTTTTACCTGTTCTGTTGTTAAGAACATATGACCCTGCCTCCAACCTTCCAGAATAAGCCCTAAAAAACGCAAGACGACCAACATAAGGATCCGTNGCAATTTTAAAGGCTAAAGCGGAAAAAGGTTCATTTACTTCAGGTTTTCTTTCAATCTCGTTACCACTATCAGGGTTAGTCCCGAGAATAGCCTCTTTATCCTCCGGGGAAGGGAGATAGTGACAGACCGCATCCAATAGGAATTGGACCCCTTTATTTTTAAAAGAAGAACCACAAATCATAGGGATTATACTCATATCTTGTGTAGCTGCCCTAAGTGCATTGTGAATCTCGTCTTCCGTAATGGATTCAGGATCTTCGAAGTATTTTTCTAATAAATTTTCATCGTATTCAGCAACTGCTTCAATTAATTGACCTCTTAAATTCTTAGCTTCATCCTTAAGATCGTCTGGTATATCAATGACATCAAACGTAGAGCCGAAGTTGTCGTCATGCCATACAATAGCTCTATTTTTAACTAAATCAACGATACCTCTAAAATCTTCCTCGTCACCAATATTTAGAACAATTGGCACTGCATTAGACTTAAGCATATCCTTGACCTGCTGACAAACATTAAGGAAATTAGCTCCTTGACGGTCCATCTTGTTGACGAATCCAATTCTGGGAACTTTGTAATTGTCGGCCAAACGCCAATTGGTTTCAGACTGAGGTTCTACTCCATCCACAGCGGAAAACAAAAAGACCAATCCATCTAGTACTCTTAGGGATCGATTTACTTCAACCGTGAAATCAACGTGACCTGGGGTATCAATTATATTAAAATGATATCCATTGGCGTCAGATGTGGGTTCTCCTTGTTCAGTAGGGAATTGCCAAATACATGTTGTTGCTGCAGAAGTAATTGTAATACCCCTTTCCTGTTCTTGTTCCATCCAGTCCATCGTTGCTGCACCATCGTGAACTTCACCAATTTTATGACTTACACCGGTATAGAATAATATTCTTTCTGTGGTAGTAGTTTTACCTGCGTCAATGTGAGCAGCAATTCCAATATTTCGAGTATATTTTAAATCTCTAGCCATTCAATATTAAAACCTAAAGTGAGAAAATGCTTTATTAGCTTCAGCCATTTTATGAGTATCAACTCTCTTCTTAACAGCTGCCCCTTCTTCTTTAGCTGCAGCAAGAACCTCCTGAGCCAGTCGCAAAGCCATTGATTTTTCATTTCGCTTTCTTGAGAATGAAATCAACCATTTCATTGCTAACGAAACCTTTCTGTCGGGACGTATCTGCATAGGAATTTGAAATGTAGCTCCCCCAACTCTTCTGCTTCTGACCTCAACATGGGGCATTACATTAGATAAGGCATCTTTCCATATTTCAAGGGAAGTTTTCTCATCATCTTGTTTTCGTTGGTCGACTATATCTATAGCATCATAAAAAATGTTAAATGCGACTGATTTTTTACCATCCCACATCAACATATTTACAAAACGTGTCACCAATTGATCATTAAATTTTGGATCTGGAAGTAAGGGGCGTTTTTTTGCTTGTTTTTTTCTCATAATTTANGGCCTGAATTTAAAGCTATTTTTTTGGTCGTTTAGCTCCGTATTTTGAACGGCGTTGCAAGCGGCCTTCAACCCCTGCAGTGTCAAGAGCTCCCCTTACAATATGATAACGAACTCCCGGCAAGTCTTTAACTCTTCCGCCACGGACCAATACTATCGAATGCTCTTGAAGGTTATGTCCTTCCCCAGGTATGTAAGCGTTTACTTCCTTACCATTAGTTAGCCTAACACGAGCAACTTTTCGCATCGCTGAGTTAGGCTTTTTGGGCGTGGTTGTATATACTCGGGTACAAACTCCACGTCTTTGAGGACAAGAATCCAAAGCGGCTGATTTACTCTTCTTTGTAATCGTTACTCTTCCTTTTCTTACTAATTGTGCTATAGTTGGCATAGTATTTTATAAAAACCCCATTTTAAGGGCGTGCAAATGTAAAAATTATTTTTCTCTATTCAAACCTCTAAAGGTCAAAAAAAACAAGTTTTTTAAAAAAAAGTTTTATTTAAAATTTGTCAGTTTTAATTTTTTAATCAATAATCTATTTTTTTTTGATTTTTTAAATAAAAATAATTGTAATAATCGTTTATTAGAATTGGTTAATTGATTTATTTAAAATGAATTACTTTTGGATAAATTATATATTTAAATTCAGACATTTAAATAGATTTATTATTTGTCTAATTGTATATGAGAGTCAAATTTTACAATATTGTAATCACTTTATTATTACTGCAGGGNATAANTGCTCAGGTGTTGGTGAAGGGAGTAATTTCTGATGAAATGGGTATTCCATTACCTGGTGCGTCAATTGTTGAACAGGGCACAGTTAATGGTGTTAGCTCAGACTTTGATGGAAATTATTATATAGAAGTCCCGCAGGGATCCACATTAGAATTTAGTTTTGTAGGTTATGGGAATCAAACTTTTTTAGTAAACGAAAGCACTGGTTTAGATGTAACACTTTTTCCCGACAATGAATTAGAAGAAGTCGTAGTTGTTGCGTTTGGAANGCAAACTAAGGAAACAATTGTTGGATCAGTTGCTGTTATCTCATCTGAATCACTCAACAATCAGTCAGCTACTACAATTACTCAAGCAATTCAAGGGAGTATCCCAGGAATAAACATAATTAATCCTGGCGGAATTCCTGGTACAAACCCAACNATAAGAATTCGGGGAATTGGATCTATCAACGCGGAAGCATCTCCACTTATAATTGTTGATGGTGCACCGTTTAATGGAAACCTTAACAGCATTGCTCAAGAACAGGTAGCTTCAATTTCTGTTTTGAAAGATGCCTCATCTACATCATTGTATGGATCTAGGGGTGCAAACGGGGTAATTATTATTTCAACTAAATCTGGTACGAAATCAACTGAAACATCAATCTCATTAAGTTCCTCCTATGGTAATTCCTCAATGGCAACTTCCATGCACAAGCTTCTTGATATCAATAGCTATACTAGATACTTTTGGGAGGGCTACAGGAACCGTGAATTGTATGAAAATAATAATTCCCCTGAAGTAGCTGCATCACTAGCAAGTGATAATTTAGTTAGTTCATTGGGTTACAATCCTTTCGGGGTTGANCAGCCAGTAAATAATCAAGGGAGATTAGTTGCTTCTCCTGAATGGAATACTGATTGGAAAAAGGTTATTATTAACGAAAATGCTTACAAAAAACAACATGGTTTATCAGTAGCAGGTGGTGGAGAAAAAACCTCCTTTTATTTTGGATCTAATTACCTAAAGGAGGAGGGACAAGTAAAAACAACCTATTTTGAGCGTATTGCTACCAGACTAAAAGTTGATACCCAAGTAAAAAACTTCATTAAAACNGGACTTAATATCTCTTACACCTCTTCAAAGCAGAATGCGCCTAACCAGTCAGGTTTAGCCTATTCCAACGCAATTCAATGGATTTATTCTTTACCCAACTACTACCCNTTATANAGACGCNATAATAATGGGGAGCTNGTAAGTCAAAATGGACAAGATTTAATTTTAGATTATGGTGGAAATAAAATACAGACTATAAACGGAGTAAGACCAGCCTTTTCAGGAGAAAATGCTTATGGTGCAATTATAAATAATGAAATATTAAACCATAACAACTACATCTCCTTGAATGGCTACTTAAAATTTGAGTTTCTAAAAAAATTAAGTTTTAATTCTCAATTTGCTTATGAAAACGCAACAGCAGATNATTTTCGTTTCGATAATAACCAGTTCGGAGCCGCGGCAACTGTAGATGGAAGGGTTTCACAAAGCAGAAACTTTTTCAAAACCCTAAATGCAATTCAAACGCTAAATTATAAAAACACTATTGGAATTCACACTGTCAAAGCTGATGCTATTTTCGAANGTTATGAATTTGAAGAGAANTTTTTCAATGCTCGTGGCACTGGTTTTTTACCAAATATCAANGTACTAAACGGAAGCACATCTCCAGAGAGTGTTGGAGGTTCAATAAATAAAGAACGTTTGTTAAGTGTTGTTGGAAGGATAAATTACAACTATAATCGGAAATATGTATTTGAAGCGTCTTTTAGAAGAGATGGATCTTCAAAATTCTCGAGAGACACTCGTTGGGGAACGTTTTTTTCGGCTGGTGGATCATGGGTATTGTCAAATGAAAATTTTATTAAAAATATTGATTGGATAAATAGATTAAAGTTAAAAGTTTCATACGGGGAACTCGGGAACAATAGAGGAATCGGGTTTTTTCCTTACCTGCAAGTTTTCGATACTGGATTTAACCAACTCAGTAAGCCAGGAGTATTATCTCTTCAATTTGTGGATCCCAATCTTAGTTGGGAAAAAACTGCGCTTACAAATATTGGAGTTGAATTTTCATTTTTTGAAAACAAAATTAATGGAAGTATAGAATATTACAATAAGGAATCTATTGATTTAATCTATGACCAACCCCTTGCTTTGTCAACAGGAAATGAATCCGTAAAAACAAATGTTGGTGCCGTTAAAAACTCTGGATTAGAATTTTCTTTTAAAAGTAATATTTTAAGCCAAGACTATTTTGAATTGAATCTAGGATTAAATTTTTCGTTGGATAAAAATCAGATAACAGAGCTTACCCAAGATGAATTTATAGATGGGAATAAAAAATGGCAAGTTGGAAAATCTCTTTTCGAATTTTATATGCCAAAATCTGCAGGGGTTGATTTTATTGATGGTTACCAAATGTGGTATAAAGATGTTGTAACAGATCAAGGTTTAAGAACCGGTGAGCAGATAAAAACAAAAGAATATTCTGAAGCTACAAGGTATTACACAGGAAAGTCATCCATACCCGCAGCTGTAGGCGGATTTTCAATTAATTCATCATACAAAAATTTTGACTTAAGTGCGCTTTTCAATTTTAGTTTTGGATCATACGTATATGATAGTGTATATGCTAACCTAATGAATGGATTTGAGACGGCTGCAAGTCAGGGTCACCCTGACCTTGAAAAAAGGTGGCGAAAACCTGGTGACATTACAGACATCCCCCTCTTTATGAATGGGCAAAATGATTTTAATTCTGAATCAACAAGATTTCTTTTTAAAAACGATTACATCCGGTTAAGAGGCTTAAATATTGGATATAATTTTAATCAAGATTGGATTGATAAATTAAATTTAAAAAAATTAAGAATCTTCTTCCAAGGTGATAATATTTTTACATATCAATCTCACAAAGGGATTGATCCAGAACAAGCTTTGTCTGGTCAGACCGATAATAGATCACATCAAATGAAAACATATGCCCTTGGGGTTAATATTCAATTGTAAATTTTTAAAATGAAAAAATCCTTTATTAAATTTTCTTTTTATGTCGCAATGATTTTATTCTCATGCGAAAAGGACTATTTAGAGGAGCCAAAACCCACTGGTACGGTTAATTCGGATGTTATTTTTCAATCTAAAGAAAGTGCTGAAGCAATGATATCAGGTATTTTACGTCTTAGTAGAATATCATACGAAAAAGTAGACTCTGGAGGTTTATATTCCATATTTTTTGCAAGAGTTGTGAAAGGAAACGATTTAATTTTAGGAAATGGATGGTATCTATTCGATTATGAAAATGATAATCGTGAACCAACCTATAGGAGAACTACATTTACCTGGGAATTCCCTTTTACAATAATTAATCAAATTAATATATTCATTGATGGTGTAAACACTAGCAAATACCTTTTGGATTCTGAAAAACAACCCCTACTCGGTCAAGCATATGCTTTACGAGCTTTTTATTATTTCCAGCTTGCAATGGAATTCCAAAACACCTTTAGTTTCGACCCTAGTCTGCCTGCTCCACCAATTTATAGAGAGCCTGCAAATGAGGGAAAGGCTATGTCATCTTTAACCGAATTGTATAACTTTATTTTAGAGGATCTTAATTATGCGGTGCAATTCACTCCAGAGACTAGATTCAATAAGTCATACGTGAATAGAAGTGTAGCTTTCGCCATTTCTGCTAAAGTACACCAAGTAATGGGGAACTGGCAAGAGGCAGCTTCCATGGCAAACAGTGCAAAACAGCAATATGAATTAAATGCTACTCAATACAGACAGGGATTCGATGATATGACTGATAGCGAATGGATATGGGCGATGCCTCAACAAATAGATCAATCCAATTATTTTGACATTGCTCCTCATTCTTTCACTGACATTAATGGCGATGGTTATGGATTAGCCTACTGGAATCGAGATTTCGTTGATTTATTTAGTGACACCGATGTCAGAAACACTTTTAATAACCAATTTGAAGGAGAGGACGAAACTCGATATAATACTTGGACTTCATCAAAATTCAAGTTTGACTTTGCCTCAGACATCCCTATCATTCGTTCTGTAGAAATGCAATTAATTGAGGCAGAAGCTAAAGCTCGCATAGGAGAAGAAACAGAAGCAGCAAATTTGCTTTTTGAGTTACAAAAAAATCGAGATATTAATGCCACACCCTCTGGAAATATTGGCGAATCTTTGATAGAGGAGATTTTAATTGAAAGAAGAAAAGAGCTTTATGGAGAGATAGGTGTTGAATGGTATGACGCGAAAAGACTCCGCCTTGGAATTTCACGTACAGGAAATCACAGAATTAAAAGTGCTGCTGATTTACAACCTGATGACAAAAAATTCTACTTAAAAATTCCTCAAAAAGAAATTGATGCAAATGACAATATTGACATGGGTATAAATTCCAATCGATAAATTAAGTTTTTAAACCAAATCTGTTAGGTTATTTTTAAATTGCGACTATGAAAACGGAACAGGATATCTATGGNATACGTGCCATATTAGAGGCAATAACTAAAGAAAAAACGATTGATAAAATTTGGTTGCTNAAAGGTCAAAAAGGAANTCTATTTAAAAGTCTAGAAAAGAAAATANACGAACTGGGTATTTCTCATAGTTATGTTCCAAAAGAAAGACTTGATCGTTTCTCTAATCAAAATCACCAAGGCGCTGTTGCTAGAATTGCTCCTGTTCAATTTCAATTACTGGAAGATTTAATAGAGCAGAATGAAGGAGAAAATGTAACCTACCTGCTCTTGGATGGAATTACAGATTCCAGAAACTTAGGGGCAATTCTTAGAACTGCAGCTGCTACTAGTGTAGCTGGAATTATATTACCTCAAACAGGTTCTGCGCCTGTCAATGCAGATACTGTAAAAACTTCTGCAGGAGGAATATTTTCTGTTCCAATAGTAAAAGTCAACCATTTAAAAGATGCTATTTATTTTTTACAAGCTAATAATATAGCAACTGTAGCAATTAGTGAAAAAGCCTCAGATACAGTCTTTGAACATTCTTTTAACAGTTCTAATGCCTTAATTATGGGATCCGAGGATAAAGGAATACAATCTGGTATAATGAAATTGGTAACGGCTAGAGTCAAGCTACCAATGAGTGCTCAAATGCCATCTTTAAATGTAAGTGTGGCTTGTGGTATTATATTATTCGAAATGCTTAGACAAAGACGATACAGTTAAAAACAAAGCATCATGAATACCCCACTTGCAGAAAGAATGCGTCCAAAAAGCCTTGAAGAATATCTAGGTCAGAAACATTTAATAGGGGCTAATGGAGCCTTGACACCCATGCTGAAAAACGGGAATCTACCATCTATGATTTTATGGGGGCCACCTGGGACTGGAAAAACCACACTAGCCAGGCTAATAGCAGATCAAAAAGAACGTCCATTTTATCAACTTTCAGCAATTAATTCAGGTGTAAAAGAAATTCGAGAAATATTACAAAAAGCTGAACATACTGGTGGATTGTTCACCAATAAAAATCCGATATTATTCATAGATGAAATACATCGTTTTAGCAAGTCCCAACAAGACTCGCTTCTTGGAGCAGTTGAAAAAGGCAGTATTACACTTATTGGGGCAACAACAGAAAACCCAAGCTTTGAAGTTATAAACTCACTGCTTTCAAGATGTCAAGTATACACCCTAAATCCTTTGGACAAAAAACAGTTACAAGAGTTGATTTCTAATACATTAAAAAATGACTCTGAGGTTTCTTCAAAAAAAATTGAAATCATAGAAGATGAAGCTTTGTTAAAGATTTCGGGGGGAGATGCTCGAAAGCTTTTATCAGCTCTAGAGCTAGTTATCAGCAGTACTCCTGAGCCTATTCGTATTGAAAATNCTATCGTATTGGAAAAAGTACAAACTAAGATGGCACTTTTTGATAAGAACGGTGACTTACACTATGACATTATTTCAGCTTTTATAAAATCCATAAGAGGAAGTGACCCCAATGCATCAGTATATTGGCTTGCGAGGATGATTGAGGGCGGTGAGGAAATAAAGTTTATAGCNAGAAGGATGTTAATTATAGCTTCTGAGGATATTGGAAATGCTAATCCAAATGCACTGGTATTGGCCAATAATACTTTTCAGGCGGTAAATGTTTTAGGATTTCCTGAGGCGAGAATTCCATTGAGTCAATGTGCTATTTATTTGGCTTGCTCAGAAAAAAGTAATGCTTCATATGAAGCGATAGATAAGGCTGAGCAAATAGTTAAAAAAACAGGCAACCTAAGTGTGCCATTACAACTACGTAATGCGCCAACTAAATTAACGAAGGAGTTGGGTCATGGCAAGAATTACCTATACGCTCACAGCCATGAAAATAATTTTGTTGAAATGGAGTTCCTACCCGATNAAATTAAAGGGCAAAGGTTTTTTAAACCCGGGAATAATTTAAAAGAATTACAACTGAGAAAATTCCTAAAAAGTAAATGGAAAGACAAATACGGGTATTAGTTTTTATTCCAAAAATATGGAGTAAGNAAGATCAGTACGGTNAACAATTCCAAACGTCCCATTAACATAAGAAATGAAGACCAAAGCTTACCTATAGCAGGCAACTGACTAAAATTACTAGCAGGACCAAAATCACCAATTGCAGGGCCTACGTTGCCCAATGATGATGCAGCTACACCTATCGCCGATTCGAAATCTAAGCCCATCAATCCAAAAACCAAGCTTCCTATTATAAATGATAGCATATACAGTATAAAGAACCCAAGAATATTCCCAATAATTTCCTGACTGACTACCTTGCCATTGTATCGAGGTTGAATTATTGCGTTTGGATGCAAGGCTCTTTTAAATTCTAGTACTCCACTCTTTATCATCAAAAGATGTCTAACAACCTTAATCCCACCTGAAGTACTTCCTGCTGATCCACCCAAAAACATAAGACCAAAAAAGAAAACTGTTAAAAAAGAATTCCATGAAGTATAATCAGCTGTCACAAACCCTGTAGTGGTAACAATCGCCAATACCTGAAAAACAGAATGTCTAAGNCTGCTCTCTATTTCACCAAANACTTGAGGGTGATGGAAAGAATCNNTNTCTAANTCTACCTGGGTGACCAAAACGCCNAAAACAATAATTGAGAATACAAAAATAAATTTTGCGAAAGTCAAAAATTCATTNTCTCGAAAAATCTTCTGAATTTTTCCAGTGAAAGCAAAATAGCTCAAAACGAAGTTTGTTCCTGCTAAGAACATAAAAATAATTATTACATAATGAACCNATGGCAAATGGTTCCAATGGGCTAAACTATCATTTTTAGTTGAAAAACCTCCTGAAGCCATTGTACTCATTGAATGATTTACAGCATCAAAAAGNGACATTCCAGCTAGATACAGTAGTAATGTTTCAACTATCGTATAAGCGACATAAATAAACCAAAGTCTTNTTGCAGTATCAGTTATTCTGGGGTGAAGNTTATCNCTATTAGGACCAGGNGCCTCAGCTGAAAATAATTGCATACCACCAATACCCAGAAGTGGAAGAATTGCAATCGCTAAAACAATTATACCCATACCTCCAATCCAATGCATCATACTTCTCCAAAATAAAATTCCTGNAGGTANGGCNTCAATATCAGTTATAATAGTTGAGCCTGTTGCTGTATATCCAGACATGGTCTCAAAAAAAGCATCATAAACTGAGTCAACCGAACCCGTGGCCAAAAAAGGTAACATTCCTGTAACTGCCATTAATAGCCAACCGATTGTAACGATCAGATAGCCTTCCCTTTTTTGGATATTTGCATGATGATTTCTAAAAACAAGCACCATGGAAGCACCCATTCCCATTACGGTAATNGCAGATAGNGTGATTTCAAAAGAAACTCCATCCTTCATTAATAAGCTTATTAATGCTGNAAGGAGCATCAATCCACCATTAAAGGCTAAAAGAATTCCAATCACATATAAAATTACCTTTAAATTAAATTTGAACATTTTAATTTTATAAAAACAAACCTTCTACACGCTTAATTGCACGAGGTAAAGCACAAACTACCACTCGATCTCCAGGAAGAATACGGTAATCTCCCAATGCAATTATTCCTTTGTTTTCTTTAATTACACCACCGATAGTTGCTCGTCTAGGAAAATCCAAATCCTTTATTTTACAGTTAGCAACTTTAGAATCTGACTTGACGACAAATTCTAAAATCTCTGCATTTAGATTATTCAATGTAGTCATATCAACAACTTCTCCTCTTCTTATGTAACGAAAAATAGTATTGGCGGTTAATAATTTTTTATTAATTAAAGTATCGATTCCAATTGCTTGAGACAGATGAAAATAGTCCATATTCTCTACCAAAGCAATTGTTTTTTGAACACCTTTTGAACTTGCCATCAGACACGACATGATATTAGTTTCAGAATTTTCAGTCACTGATATAAANGCATCCATAGACTCGATTGCTTCTTCATCTAATAACTCAGAGCTTCTTCCGTCTCCATGTATAACCATTGCATCAGGCATAAGCTCGTCAATTTCCATAGCCTTAAGTTTATTTTGTTCCAATAAAATTACTNGGAATTTTTTTTCGCAAAGCTCCTTTGCTGTNTTAATTCCTATTTTACTACCCCCTAAAATCATGACATTTTTAATCGGTTTATTACTCTTTCCTGATAGTTTTTGAATTTCTTCAACCCCCTCTTCAAGTGTAATAAAAAAAACAGTATCTCCCTCCTCAAAAATGGTATCCCCTCTTGGAATCATAGTAAATTGAGTTCCCTTTCTCTGNATTGCGATAGGCATAAAATGGACATCGGCAAATACTGAAGCAGCCTCTTTAACTGTTTTTCCAATAAAAGGGACATTAGCTCCTAATTTGGTACCAATCATTGTAAGCGCACCCTCCTCAAACTCATAACTATTACTGAAGGCAGATTGATCTAAAAGCTGAAGAATTTCAGATGCAGCAAGAACTTCAGGGGAAATTAATTCGTCAACACCAATATCAACAAAACTAATTTTTTCATCGTTATTTATAAATTCAGTATTAGAGATTCTAGCGACAGTTTTTTTTGAACCTAACTTCTTAGCCAATATACTCACAGTTATATTTACGGACTCTGAGGCAGTGACTGCAATAAATAAGTCAGATTCCGATACATCAGATTCTTTGAGTAATGCCAAAGAAGACGCATTCCCTCTCAAGGTTTTAATATCGAGGTGACCCTCTGCGTAATTTAATCGCTCTCGATCAATATCAATCAAAGTGATGTCAAGAGATTCATAAGAAAGAAGCTTGGCCAAATGGAAACCAACTTCTCCTGCTCCTGCAATAATTATTTTCATAATTCAGGTTCGAAAACTTAATTCAAATATACGAAATCCTTCGGTCAAGGATTTTTATTTTATTTAAATCACTTGGTTTACATTTGTTTTATCTTTGAAGATGGCTTATAAACAAGTAATTCCTTATAAGGATAAAAAAAATAAAAAAAAAATTCAGGTTCGCATGATGTTTAATAGGATATCATCTAATTATGACCTTTTAAATAGACTAATTTCCGGAGGTATAGACGTATTATGGCGAAAAAAAGTTGTTTCACTGCTGATTCCAGAAAAGCCAAAAAAAGTACTAGATATTGCCACAGGCACTGGAGATTTGGCGATAGAGTTGATGAAAACAAATGCTAATGAAATTATTGGGGTAGATATTTCTGAGGGAATGCTTGAGATAGGTGTTAAAAAGGTTAAAAATAGAAAATTTACCCATAAGATTAAGATGGAAATTGGAGATAGTGAAAAACTAAGTTATCCCGACAACTATTTTGATGCTGCTACAGTTGCCTTTGGAGTTAGGAATTTTGAAAACCTTGACAAAGGACTATCAGAAATACTAAGAGTACTTCGCAGTGGGGGTAATTTAGTGATATTAGAAACTGCAGTTCCCCAAAAATTTCCAATTCGACAATTCTATAATTTTTACTCGAGTAAAATTATGCCTTTATTCGGATTATTATTCTCTAAAGATAAGTCTGCCTATCGCTATCTCTCTGATTCAGCAGCAGTATTTCCTTTTGGTCCCGCTTTCAACAATATTTTAATAAAAAATGGGTTTATAAAGGTTAAGAATCTACCGCAAACCTTTGGAGTAGCTTCAATTTATTGTGCAAAAAAACCTGAATGACATAAAAGCTGCTATATTTTTCCTTCTACTACATGGATTAAATTTTACTTTTGCTCAATATCCAACCATTAGAGAAAGGGTTATGAATCTTCCTAATTTTGATGACCGTTCTCTTCATTATGGTTACTTTATTGGAGTCAACTCTTATGATTTCAAATTTGAATATGAAAAAAATTATTACTCGAATAAAAATAAAGATATCGAAGTAATTTCAAACACTGGTTTTAATGTTGGACTTGTTGGTGATCTGAGAATTAATAAATTCATGAATTTGAGAATTGAACCTGGTTTATACTACTCGAAAAGAGATTTGGTTTATCCAGAATTTTCTCAATTTAATAATAAAGATGATCAACTTAGGGAAGTCAAATCTACTTATATTCACTTACCCCTTTTAATAAAAATAAGTGCAGAAAGAATAAATAATTTTAGACCTTTTATCCTAGCAGGTGTATCAACTGATTTTAATTTATCAAGTAATCATAAAAATACTGACGATAACTTTAGTAATGTGTTTAGAACAGAAAAACAAAATATAAATTACGAATTAGGTTTAGGGTTTGACTTTTATTTATTCTATTTTAAATTTTCCCCTTCAATTAGAGGAATTTTTTCACTTCAAAATGAAATAATCCCAGACAATATTGAAAACAGTCCATGGACTGGTCACATCTCAAAAATGTTTAGTAGAGGATTTGCGATTAACTTTACTTTTGAGTAAATATCAAAACCTAAAAATCTCACTTAACAAAATTGCAGTAGCGGTTGCAACATTTAAACTCTCTGCATTAGTTCCTAAACCTTTGGGAGTAATAGTAACAGATTGATCTATTTTTTTAAGAACCTCAGTACTGATTCCATGAGATTCGCTGCCCACGACTAAAATTCCTTTTTTATCATATAAATTATGATAGTGTGTTTTTCCATCAAGTGTAGCACCATAAACAGTTGATTCGTACTTAGACAAAAAAGGAATCAAATCAATGTAGTGGCATTTAACCCTAGCTATCGACCCCATAGTGGACTGAATAACTTTTGGATTATAACAGTCCACAGTATCTGAGCTACAGTAAATATTTTTTATACCAAACCAATCGCACAAGCGAATAATTGTACCTAAATTACCTGGATCAGATATCGAATCCACGGCCAGGGAAAATGAATCTGTTTTATAGCTATGTGAAGACTCAGGTATTTTAAAAACTCCCATAATACCACTACAATTGGTCAAGTACGAAACCTTATTTAAAGTTGGTTTATCGATTAATTTATATGGGGCAAAGTCAATTGGTTTAGATGAATAAATAGATTCAAAAGTATATCCCTCCTTAATTAATTCCTGAATAATTTTTATACCCTCAGCAATAAATAGTCCTAATTTAGAGCGGTATTTTTTTTCACCCAGTAGTCGAATTTTTTTTTGTTCATTTTTGCTTAACATCCAAAAAATGTAATTTTGTTAAATATTCCTTTATGGTCAAATCTAAACTTTTAAAGTTAACGATTATATTTCTTACAATAATGTCTCTTCAGGCATGTAAAAGTATTAATGAAATAGCTGGCAATAAATACTTACTCGAAAAAAATATCATTTCAAAAAACAACGAAGAATTAATTAATGACCCAATAAAATTTCTTGCCGTAGATAAACCAAATAAAAAAACTTTGGGAATTCCTTTTAAGCTATACCTTCATCAAATGGCCATTGAAAAGCCAGATTCTGTTTTTGACGAATGGTTAGAAAGAAAATCTAAACGTAAAAAAAAATTGAATAATTTACTCTCATTAAAACAAGTGAATGAGATTAAACGATATAAATATAGTTTTAATCATTGGCTAAAAAGAAATGGAGAGGCACCTGTATTTATTGATAGTTTTGCAATCGCAAATAATATAAAACGGTTTGAACAATNTTTCAAGAACAAAGGATACTTTAATACAAAAGTAGAAGTACAAAAAATACTTAAAACCAACCAAAAAGGNACAGTAAAATATTCTATTCAAACCGAAGATCAATTTACAATTGACAGCATCAAACAAGAAATTAATTCTCCAGCACTCGATTCTCTTTACAACTTGTCTTTNAAAAATCGGTTNATCAAAAAAGGNGATCCTTTCGAGATANATAGGTTTGAAGCTGAACGAAATCGCTTAATCAGCTANTTTAGAAANAATGGNGTGTANAATTTCCAGCAAAATAACATTCAGTTTACAGCTNNTATTGACAGCAGTGGAATCGATACAAAGATTCCTGTAGTAGTTAANATATCAAACTTTCAAAANAGAGAGAATGACTCATTAAGNATTATTCCCTACCAAATACATNAAGTAAAAAAAATAAATCTNTATATAGATTCTGCNGGTCAATTAGAGCANTATTCAGCTTTTACAGANAGCNTAAAACTTGATAAAATNAATATNTTTTANAAGGGAAAATTAAAATACAAACCAAAANCTCTTGAGGAAGTTATTTTCATTGAGAAAGANAAACCCTACAGTGANTTTACAAGANCNCTTACCTATCGTTATATTTCCAANCTTAGAAATTTTAAATANCCAAGNATAACTTATAAAACNATAGGTAAGACGTCAGATTTAGAAGCGAATATTTTTTTGAGTCCCAAAGAAAGGTTTTCAGTAGGTTTTGATCTAGATTTTTCACANTCAAATATTCAAGANTTTGGTTTTTCTCTGGGAAGTTCTTTTGGAATCAGAAATNTTTTTCGNGGTGCAGAGGTATTNGAANTAAGCNTAAAAAACACTCTTGGATCTTCAAGTGATATTTCATCTCTTGAAAGTCAATTATTCAATCTNTATGAANTAGGAGCNGATANTAGNATACAATTTCCAAGAATTATGTTTCCTATTAATCTCGATAGATTTATTCCAAAGACTATGAATCCTTCTACCTCAATTAATCTNAATCTAACTCTTCAACAAAACATTGGACTTGATAAACAATATTTTGGTGCAAGCTACCAGCTAAACTGGGANCCTAACAATCTTGCTAAACTCAACTGGAAAATAATTGACCTTGAATTTATTAACAACCAAAATATTAATAATTATTTTAACGTTTACCGAAACTCTTANGATAGATTAAATGANATTGGAAAACAATTCAATTCAAATCNTAATTACTTTGACTTTAAAGGAAATCTCATTATTCCAGAAGGAGCAAATAATTTTATTAATGCNGTTTTGGAAAANCAAACCTNGTTAACCCCCGAAAATTTTGCCTACCAAGATGTTAATTTGGTCAAGGAAAGGCAAAATAGACTGACTACTAATAACTTAATTTTTGGATCCTCTTTCGGAGTCTATTACAACAGTCAGCTAAACTTATTAGATGAAACATTTTTCCAGTTTCAATGGAAATTAAGTTTAGTTGGTTCTTTATTAAATCAAATTTTAAAGTCCTCTCGAACCGAAAAAAACGAAAATAATCAATATGAAATTGCTGGTGTTACTCCCTCACAATTTGTAAAAACTGAAATTAACTATATAAAACACTGGCAGGTCTCCCAAAAAACAGTACTTGCTTTTAGAGCCTTCAGTGGCATTGCAATACCATTTGGGAATGCTAATAGCATCCCATTTACCCGATCTTACTTTTCAGGAGGGTCAAATGATATAAGGGGTTGGAAAGCTTATAAACTTGGACCTGGAAGCAGTAATAACATGAATGAATTTAATGAAGCAAATTTCAAATTAACATTAAATCTTGAATATCGTTTTCCTTTTTTAAATAAAATGAATGGTGCCTTTTTTTTAGACGCAGGTAATATTTGGAATATTTTTGATAATATAAATGATCCTGCATATAGATTCGATGGTCTGAAAGACCTAAATGAAATTGCTATCGGAACAGGCTTAGGTCTTAGATATGATTTTAATTTTTTTGTATTTCGATTAGATACAGGCTTTAAAACTTATAATCCAGCTTTACCAAAATCATCCAGGTGGCAAACAAAATATTCTATAAAAGAAGCAGTTTTTAATATTGGAATAAATTATCCATTTTAAACTGAAAAAGTTTGATACTTTTGTTTCTTAAATTTATATAAATGAGTGAAGAATTTCCAAAAGGCGTACTTACAGGAGGTCAAGTAAAACAACTATTCAACTTTGCAAAGAAAAAATCATTTGCGCTTCCCGCGGTAAATGTAGTTGGGAGTAATTCGGTTAATAGTGTTATGGAAACTGCCGCTGATCTAAATAGCCCAGTAATTATTCAATTTTCAAACGGTGGATCTCAGTTTATGGCTGGAAAGGGCATGTCTAACGAAAATCAAAGATCAGCGATTGCAGGTGGGATTTCTGGTGCAAAACATGTCCATGAATTAGCAAAATTTTATGGAGCTACCGTAATACTTCACACAGACCACTGTTCAAAAAAACTACTACCCTGGATTGATGGTTTATTGGATGCTGGAGAAATCTTTTTTAAACAAAATGGGAAACCTCTTTTTAGTTCCCATATGATCGATCTCTCTGAGGAACCTTTAGAAGAAAATATTGAAACCTGTAAAAATTACCTCTCGAGAATGGACAAGATGGGAATGACTTTAGAAGTTGAACTAGGAGTAACAGGAGGAGAAGAGGATGGAGTCGACAACACTGATATAGACGCTTCAAAATTATACACTCAACCCGAAGAGGTAGCTTATGCTTTTGAGGAGCTTAGTAAAATTAGTTCTAAATTTACAATAGCTGCTGCTTTTGGAAACGTTCACGGAGTTTATAAACCTGGAAATGTGAAACTTACCCCTAAAATTCTCAAAAACTCTCAAGAATATATTTCACAAAAATTTAATCTTGCAAATAATACAGTTGATTTTGTTTTTCATGGAGGCTCAGGATCTTCAATAGAAGAAATTCGTGAATCAATTGGATACGGTGTAATTAAAATGAATATAGATACTGATCTTCAATTTGCCTTTACAGAAGGCATAAGAGATTATATGGTTGATAATATAGATTATCTAAAGAAACAAATTGGAAACCCTGAGGGATCAGATGTACCTAACAAAAAGTTTTATGATCCAAGAAAATGGCTTAGAGAGGGTGAGTTAACCTTCAAAAGACGATTGAAGAAGGCATTTGAGGATTTGAACAATATAAACACGCTCGATTAAGCGGTTTTAATAAATTTGAACTATACAGATAATAACATGAGTTGGTTTAAACGAAGTGAGAAAGGAATTCAAACCCGCACCGAGGAAAAGAAAGATATACCTAAAGGACTATGGTATAAAACCCCTACAGGCAAGATCATCGAAACACAAGAATTAGCATCTAATTTTTATGTCTCACCCGAGGATGATTACCATGTACATATTGGAAGTAGAGAATATTTTGAAATTCTATTTGATGATAATCATTTTAAAGAATTAGATATCAAGTTAAGGTCTAAAGATTTTTTAAAATTCAAAGATTCGAAAAAATATTCTGATCGTCTAAAAGAAGCTCAAAAAAAGTCGGGATTGTATGATGCAATTAGAACTGCTGTTGGAAAATCTAAAGGTAAAGATTTAGTAGTTGCATGTATGGATTTTAATTTTATTGGGGGGTCAATGGGTTCAGTTGTTGGTGAAAAAATTACTCGAGCAATTGATTATGCCATAAAAAATCATTTGCCTTTAGTAATTATATCAAAATCTGGCGGAGCAAGAATGATGGAATCTGCAAATTCATTGATGCAGATGGCAAAAACTTCTGCTAAACTAGCAGAATTGTCAGAATCAAAAATACCGTATATATCCCTATGCACTGATCCAACTACAGGTGGAACAACTGCCTCATTTGCAATGTTGGGGGATATAAATATTTCGGAACCAGGTGCCCTAATAGCATTTGCTGGTCCGAGAGTAGTTAAAGATACCACAGGAAAAGATTTACCGAAGGGATTTCAAAGAAGCGAATTTTTATTGGAAAAAGGGTTTTTAGACTTTATTTGTCATCGAAAGTTGCTAAAAGAGAAAATCAATCTTTATCTGGACTTGATTCTAAATCATCCCTTAAGAGATTAATCTAGAAACAGGTCAGTATATCAAATAATTACATATATATTTGCAGGCGGTTTACCATACATAATAATCATTAAAATTAATATTTGCATGTATTTAAATAAAGAGTTAAAAAAAAAGATTTTCAAGAAGCACGGAAAGTCTGAAGCAGATACTGGTTCTGCTGAAGGGCAAATTGCATTATTTTCCCATCGAATCGATCACTTATCTAACCATCTTAAGAATAACAAAAAGGATTTCAATACGGAACGATCATTAGTTAAACTAGTAGGCAAACGCCGTCAACTTTTAGATTATCTCAAAACAAAAGATATTGAGCGTTATCGATCAATTATCAGTGAATTAAGTTTAAGAAAATAAGTTTCAAAAATAATTCTATTTTCTTAAATAGTTTTTCGTTGGTTGCTTCAACACACAACAAGAAAAGATTTTCAACCAACTAAATAAAAATGATACCTAAAATATTTACACAAGAAATTCGTTTAAACGACGGAAGAAAAATTACTATTGAAACCGGGAAACTTGCAAAACAAGCACATGGTTCAGTTGTAGTTAGAATGGGTGACTGCATGTTACTATGCACCGTAGTATCCAATTATAATTCTGCTCCAGTGGATTTTTTACCGCTTACAGTAGACTACAGAGAAAAATTTGCTGCAGCAGGTAGATATCCCGGTGGATTCTTTAAAAGGGAGGCGCGTCCAAGTGATGGGGAAGTACTAACTATGCGATTAGTTGACCGTGTATTGCGCCCACTTTTCCCAAAAGACTATCACAATGAAGTTCAAGTTATGATTCAACTAATGTCTCATGACGAAAATGTTATGCCCGATGCTTTGGCTGGTTTGGCAGCTTCAGCAGCAATTCAACTAAGTGACTTTCCATTTGAATGTGCGATATCGGAGGCCCGAGTTGCTCGTGTAGAAGGTGAGCTAGTTATTAATCCTAGCCGCACTCAGTTAGAAACCGCCGATATCGACATGATGATTGGTGCCTCTGCAGACTCAGTTATGATGGTTGAAGGAGAAATGGATGAATGTAGCGAGGAGGAAATGGTAGAGGCCATTAAATTTGCTCACGACGCCATTAAAGTTCAAATCGAAGCTCAGATAAAACTTGCAACAGAAGTAGGTAAAAAAGAAGTCAGAGAATACGACGAGGAAGAAGAGAATTTAGAACTAGAGCAAAAGATTCACAAAGCTGCTTATGATCAATGTTATGAAATTGCAAAGAGAGGGACTGGAAAAGCTGAGCGTAGTCTTGCATTTAGTGAGGTTAAAGAAGACATAAAAGCCAGTTTTTCCGAGGACGAACTTGAAGAAGTTGCCCCATTAATAGGAAAGTATTTCAGTAAAGCTCAAAAAGAAGCTGTTAGAGAAGTTGTATTAAGCGAAGGAATTCGTTTAGATGGGAGAAAAACAGACGAAATAAGACCAATATGGTGTGAAGTTGATTATTTACCTTCAACCCATGGGTCTTCTATTTTTACTCGTGGAGAAACTCAAGCATTAGCTACAGTTACATTAGGAACTTCAAGAGAGGCAAATCAAATTGATATGCCTTCTTATGAAGGGGAAGAAAGATTTTACTTACACTATAATTTCCCCCCATTCTGTACTGGAGAAGCAAGGCCTATTAGAGGTACCTCCAGACGTGAAGTTGGCCACGGTAACTTAGCTCAAAGAGGTCTTAAGTCAATGGTTCCAGAAGATTGTCCATATACTGTCCGTGTAGTAAGCGAGGTATTAGAATCTAACGGATCCTCATCAATGGCAACAGTTTGCTCTGGAACGATGGCTTTAATGGATGCTGGTATTCAAATCAAAAAGCCTGTTTCCGGAATTGCTATGGGATTGATTAGCGATGGGGATAGATATGCTGTTTTAAGTGATATTTTAGGAGATGAAGACCACCTTGGCGATATGGATTTTAAAGTTACTGGAACAGTAGACGGTATTACTGCCTGCCAAATGGATATAAAAATCAAAGGATTATCCTATGAAATTTTAGTTAAGGCGCTTAAACAGGCTCGTGAAGGTCGTCTCCACATATTAGAAAAAATTTCAGAAACTATAGAAAAGCCAAATGATAATGTCAAAGCTCATGCGCCAAAAATGGTAAGTTTAACTATACCTAATGAATTTATTGGTGCAGTGATTGGTCCTGGTGGTAAAGTAATTCAAGAAATGCAGAAAGAAACCGATACTACTATAGTCATTGAGGAAGATGGAGAATTAGGTGTTATCGAAATTCTAGGGGTTAATCAGGAGAAAATTGATGCTGCAATTGAAAAAATAAATAATATTACTTTTAAACCTGAAGTTGGTAAAATTTATAATGTTAACGTTATCAAAATACTAGACTTTGGAGCTGTTGTTGAGTTTGTTCCTGGTAATGAAATATTGCTTCATATTTCAGAGGTTTCTTGGGACCGAATTGACAAGGTTACAGATGAAATAAATCTTGGAGATACTTTTGATGTTAAATATTTTGGAATTGATCCCAAAACAAGGAAGCCTAGAGTCTCACGCAAGGCACTGCTTCCAAGGCCTGAACGATCTGAAAGAAATGATAAAAAAAAATAGACCAGAAAGAAGAGACAGGTCCGATAAAAAAGAATAAATCAAAAAAATCAACTTGTTTGAAACATTATTTATTTTTAAACGTATAATAAGTATAAACAAATAATCTAAATGAGACAGCTTAAAATTACCAAACAGGTTACTAACAGAGAAACCGCTTCTTTAGATAAATACCTTCAAGAGATTGGTAAGGTTGATTTAATAACTGCTGAGGAGGAAGTTGAATTAGCACAACGAATTAAAGCAGGAGACCAAATTGCATTGGAAAAACTTACAAAAGCTAATCTACGTTTTGTAGTTTCGGTTGCTAAGCAATACCAAAATCAAGGTTTAACACTTCCAGACCTTATAAATGAAGGGAATTTAGGTTTGATTAAAGCTGCTCAAAGATTTGATGAGACACGTGGATTTAAATTTATTTCTTATGCGGTATGGTGGATTCGCCAATCTATTTTACAAGCACTTGCGGAACAATCTAGAATTGTACGATTGCCCCTTAATAAGATCGGTTCCATCAATAAAATCAATAAAACCTATGCCTTTTTAGAGCAAGCCCACGAGAGGGCACCTTCTGCGGAAGAAATAGCCAAGGAGCTTGATATGACCATTAATGATGTCAAGGAGTCTTTGAAAAATTCTGGAAGGCATGTTTCTATGGATGCTCCCTTAGTAGAAGGAGAAGACTCAAATCTTTATGACGTATTAAATAGTGGAGAGTCTCCTAATCCAGATAAAACTCTTTTACATGAATCACTTAGAACTGAGATTGAAAGGGCCTTAGAAACTTTAACACCGCGAGAAGCTGATGTAGTTAGACTTTATTTTGGATTAGGCAATCAACACGCAATGACATTAGAGGAAATAGGAGAGACATTCGACTTAACGAGGGAGCGAGTAAGGCAGATTAAAGAAAAGGCCATTAGAAGGTTAAAACACACCTCAAGAAGTAAAATTTTAAAAACTTACTTGGGATAATTTTCCAGCAACCTTTTGGTTGTTTTTTTTTAAAGAGATTAAAATGGGATCACTAATAGCACCCTCAATTCTAGCAGCAGACTTTGGTAATCTTGAAAGAGATTGCAATATGATCAACAAAAGTCAAGCTGATTGGTTTCATATAGATGTTATGGATGGGGTTTTTGTTCCAAATATATCCTTTGGGATGCCTGTAATAAAATCAATTGCTAGTCACGCTAAAAAGCCATTAGATGTTCATTTAATGATCGTTGAGCCTGAGCGCTATATTGAGGTCTTTGCAGAGCTAGGTAGTGAAATTCTAACTGTGCACTATGAAGCTTCAACCCATCTTAACAGAACATTGCAGACTATCAAATCAAATGGAATGAAAGCAGGTGTAGCGCTTAATCCCCATACACCTGTAAAACTTCTGGATGCAATCATAAATGATATCGATTTAGTTTGCTTAATGAGTGTAAATCCAGGTTTTGGAGGGCAGAATTTTATTAAAAATACTTATGATAAGGTTAAGGAGTTAAAAACAATAATTAATAAATCTAAAGCTTCAACGCTAATCGAAATTGATGGTGGAATAACAAATAAAAATGCAAAGACTTTAATTGATTGTGGTGCTGATATATTGGTCGCTGGGAGCTATGTTTTCTCTTCAAAAAATCCTTCCGAAACAATTGCTACACTCAAAAAGACATAAACCAGGAAGTGATTGACTCACTTTTTTAATTATTTAAAATCTGCTCTAAACTGGACCCTTCGGTTTGAAAGTCTTCCTTCCATTGTGTCATTATCCGACAAAGGTTTTTCCTCACCATAACCCTCTGTTTTTAATCTTTCCGGATTTACACCAACACTGATTAGATAATTTCTAACAGCATCAGCTCTATTTTTAGAAAGTTTAAGATTATCTTCTTCGTCGCCATCACTCGATGTATGTCCCTCAATTACTAGGTTTCCATCAGGGTTATCATCTAAAAGAATTTTAATTTCAATAAGCGCCTCTTTGACAGATTTACCCTGAATTCTAAAAGAAGCAGCTGCAAAATTAATTTGTGTGGATAATTCATTGATAGTGATTACTATTTCGGATGAAAGCTCAGGACAACCGCTGTTTTCTATGGTACCTGGTTGATCAGGACATGAATCAATATTATCTGAAATAGAATCTCCATCTGTATCTGGCCAAGGGCAACCTTCATTTTCTGGGTCACCTGATATATCAGGACACTTGTCTTCACCATCAATAACACCATCTTCATCTGAGTCAGGGCAACCATTAAATTCTTCAAGACCTGACTCATTTGGACAAGAATCGTTTTTATCAATTATCCCGTCATTATCATAATCTGGGCAACCATTAAGTTCAACTAAGCCAAAATCTTCAGGGCAACCATCCTTATTATCTGGAACTGAATCTCCATCAGTATCTGGACATCCTTCGAATTCTTTTAATCCGGGAATTTCAGGGCATTTGTCTTTTTTGTCTGTTATACCATCTTTGTCTGAATCACGTCCTCCAAAATTAAATGTTAAAGCGGCTACGTTTTGAATGTGATTGAAACTCCCATTTTCACTTGAAGACCTATATGAAGACAAAAGCTTTAAGGAAATTTTTTCAGTAAAAAAGATATCAAAACCAATTCCACCAAAAATTGTCCTTCCAGCACTCCTAGAAGGAAAATAACCATCTGCCTCGGAATCATTTTCAAAATTAGATAACCCATAGCCTCCAATTATAAAGGGTATAAATTTTTTATTAGAAAGGTTATATTTTAAAAAACCATCAATTGATACATAATCTTTTGTTATGTTATTAACTTTAGATTCTCCAATATTATATTGTGCACCAATTGAAAGTCCACCCTTAATATGTCTTGAAACACCTATGTAGGGGAACCCAAATCCCATCTCAGAGTCAATATTACTTTCATTCATTAACCCAATAGCATTAACTCCAACTGCTAAAGACCATGGGTTATTTGATGTTTGGGAGTATGAGAAAGTAACAACGAAAATTAAGAATGAACAGGAAATTAATGATTTAAGTTTCATTTTAAGTAATGTTTGGTTTAGATGCAAATAAAATAAATTTTTAAATTTATATAAATTTAACATTTAAATTCGATATTATAATTTTTGAAAAAACATTTAGTTAAAACCTATCAAATAACTTATGCGTTGAAATTCATTGCAGTGTCAATAAGTGCTAAATGTGAATATGCTTGCGGAAAATTACCCAAAAGACGTTTCGATTTAAAGTCAATGTCTTCACTAAAAAGTCCCAAATGATTACTGTAGGATAATAATTGGTCAAACATCAATTTTGATTTTTCCTTCTCACCAATTTTGTAAAGACTATTAATAAACCAAAAAGTACAAACAGTAAATGATGAGCTTGGAGTTCCAAAATCATCCATATTTTTATATCTAAATAACAGCCCTTCGTATGAAAGTTCTTTTTCGATAGCTTTTACAGTCTTAATATATCTAGAATCCTTTGCGTCGATAAACCCATAAGGTTCCATCAATAATACAGATGCATCCAAATGGGATGTCCCATAGGATTGGGTAAATGCTTGTTTTTCATCGCTCCATGCGTTATCGATAATATCATTATAAATTTCAGCCCTCAAAGGTTCCCATTTCTTAGCAGATTTACCACCTTGAATTAACTCGGAGATTTTTATGGCTCGGTCAACAGCAACCCAGCATAAAAGCTTTGAAAAAGTGAAATGCTGGTCCTCCTGTCTAAATTCCCAAATTCCTTTATCTGGCATTTTCCAATTGTTATCTACCACCCAAACAATATTCTTCACAATAGACCAAAGTTCCTCATGTTTGTCATTCTTGTCTATGTATTTTTCTATTTGGTAGTGAATAGCGTCAACTAAAATACCATATATATCATTTTGCTTCTGAATAAATGCAGCATTACCAACTCTAACCGGACTAGAATTTTCATATCCAGAAAGGTGATTCAAAGTTTCTTCAGTTAACATTTTTTCACCATTAATTCCATACATTATCTGAAGTTTTTCATTTTTGTCTGGTATTATATTTAAGATAAATTCAATAAACTTTTTTACAATTTTAACGTGTCCTAGTTTTGTAATAACCTTTATAACCATTGAGGCATCACGAATCCAACAAAACCTATAATCCCAATTCCTGACTTCTCCAATTGTCTCAGGAAGTGAAGTAGTTGCTGCCGCGAGTACTGCACCAGTTTTTTCAAATGTTAATAATTTTAATGTCATAGCGCTCCTTAATATTTGAGAGTTATAATTCTCATAACTAGGAGTTTTAAAACACCAGTTGAGCCAATAAACCTTTGTCCTCTCAAGTTCAAAATTAACATGTCCTAAACTTGGGGGATTGATTTTTTCATTGTAAGAAATTGAAAGGTAATAATCTCTATCAAGAGAGATTTCTGAGAATTCTAAGATACTTTTTTTATTAAGATCAGTATACAAGTAAAGGGTATCATATCTTTCTTCATTTACGACACTTACTATAAAATCGTTTTTTTCGTAATTATTAGTTTTTCCAACAGAATACTCAAGTCTTGGGTCGTATAAAATTTTTAATCTTGGATTCCCTTTTATTAGCTTTAAAATCCTACAAATTTCGGGAGGAGCATAATAAAGTCCATTTTCTTTTTGAAATCTAGGCATATAATCCAACAGTTCAAATGCATCGGAGCCATTGTCAAATTTAGTTTTTAAAATACAGGTTTTATCAATATATTTCTGAGTAATTTTATAACTGTCATCACATAAAATTTTAAATGAACCGCCTATTTTTTCATCAAGAATTTTACCGAAAACCGAAGGAGAATTAAATTGTGGCAAACAACACCAATCTATTGAAGAATCCTCATTTATAAGTGCAGATGACTTACAATTTCCTATAATTCCATAATTAAGGTTACCCGTTTTGGGATGTAGCTTGTTTAAATCCATAAATTGTATTGATTTATTCTATTAAAATAGGTTATGGCTAAAAATATTATAGTTTCTAATCGACTTCCACTCCAAATAACTAAGTTAGATAATTCTTTTGAATTCATCCCTACTAGTGGTGGGTTAGCGACAGGTATGAATTCTGTTCACAAGGATCAAGAGTCCCTCTGGATAGGGTGGCCAGGTATAAATGACGAACAGATTGATAAAAAGTCATGGGGTCCATTAAAGAAATCACTAAAAAAAGAGGGGTTTTTTCCCGTATCCTTAAATAATAAGGAAATTGAAAATTTTTATTTCGGGCTATCAAATAAAGCGCTTTGGCCACTTTTTCACTACTTTATTGAGTTTTCATTGTTCAATGAAGAACAATGGAACTCCTATTATGAAGTAAACAAGAAATTCGCTGATAGTGTCCTTCAGAATATAGGTAAAGGGGATACAGTATGGATACATGACTACCAACTCCTACTTTGCCCAAAAATGATTAAAGATGTAAGACCTGAGGTTACTATCGGTTTTTTCCTGCATATTCCCTTCCCATCTTTTGAAATTTTCAGGATTTTCCCCTGGAGAGAGCCTCTATTAGAGGGTATGCTCGGTGCGGATCTTATTGGGTTCCACACTTATGACTATGAGCGTCATTTTTTAAGCTCCGTTAAAAGAATTTTAAAGAAAGAAGTTTCATTTAATCGTGTAAATTTAGGAAACCGTGAAGTCGTTGTTAACACCTTTCCAATGGGGATTGATTATGACAAGTTTAATAATGCTGCTATGGCTCATCTGGCTATGAAACAAGCAGAAAAATCTGATTTAAAAAAACAACTTGAATTACATAAAAAGGGTGCTGAAAAAGGAAAGCTAATTCTATCTATCGACCGCCTGGATTACACCAAAGGGGTCGTCAATAGGATTAAAGCTTTTGAACTTTTCATGACTAAGTATCCCCAGTACCTTGAAAAAGTTAGGTTGGTAATGCTAACTGTTCCATCTCGCTCCAGCGTATCTGAATACCAACGACTCAAAAAAGAAACCGACGAGATTGTTGGGAGGGTAAATGGAAAATTCGCTACAGTCAACTGGACGCCGATATGGTATTATTACCGGGCGATGGCTTTTGATGATCTTATTGACCTTTATATGACCTCAGATATTGGAATGATTACTCCTGTTCGTGATGGAATGAATTTGGTAGCCAAAGAATTTGTTGCAACAAGAGTTGGTGGTGACGGTGTTCTGATTTTAAGTGAAATGGCAGGAGCTTCAAAAGAGTTGTACGAGGCGTTGATGGTAAACCCTTTTGATTTGAACCAAATGGCCGAGTCCATTTTGACAGCTATCAATATGCCTATTGAAGAACAGAAAAAAAGGAATCTCAGCATGCAAAAGCGTTTGAGTCGTTACTCAGTTGAACTTTGGGCCAATGAGTTTATGAAATCATTAAAGTCAAAACCCGCTATAGACGAAGAATATCCTGCTCAAATACTCAATAAAAAAATTAAAAAGACCCTGATTAAACAATTTAAATCTTCAAAAAGAAGAATGATATTGTTGGATTATGATGGAACTTTAGTGGACTTTAATGATGATCCTGAATTGGCTCAACCCAATGAGAGTTTAATATCACTTATAAAACATCTCTCTGAAATCCCAGATACAGATTTGGCTATCGTGAGTGGAAGAGATCAGCATTTTTTAGATAAATGGTTTGGCGACCTATCTATTACATTGGTGGCAGAGCACGGCTATTTTATGAAATTTAAAAAAGGTGGGTGGACGAGTAAAGGAGTCAATCAAAAAAAGTGGCAAGATGATATTATGCCTCTATTGGAGACTTTTACCGATCGAACTCCAGGCACTTTTATAGAAGAGAAAAGAAATAGTTTGGTATGGCATTACAGAAAAACTGATCCTGAATTTGCAGCGGAGAGAGTTGTTGAGTTAAAGACTGTATTAAGCAGCCTCATCTCAGATGATCTTAATATTCTTGATGGAGACAAGGCGATTGAAATAGCATTTGGAAGATTTAATAAGGGTACAGCGGTTTCTGAAATCATAAGTGATAAAGACCTAGATTTTATTGTTTGCTTTGGCGATGACGTAACCGATGAATTCATGTTTAATGACCTTCCTGATCATGCTACTACAATTAAAGTTGGAAGAAAAAAGACTCAAGCTAAGTATTTTATTGAAAGTCCAACCCTAGTAAAAGATTTTTTAAAAGGCATAATAACGTAATTAGAGCAATCAGTATTTTTTTTATTGACTCATAATTGATATTTTATGCATTCAAAAAATATTAAATGATCAGCAGGAATACTTTCTTAAAATTAACAACACTTGCCTCACTTGGAGCATCAATAGAAACATACGGGTTTTTAAATAAAAAAAACAAATTACCCAAGGTATTAATTCTTGGGGATTCCATTTCCATTGGGTATTTTCCATTCGTAAAAAAGACACTTTTGAACAAAGCCGATATTAGCCGACCCATTTTATTAAATGGCGGATTCGAGAACTGTGAAGGAACTACAAAAGGAGTTGAAAATATATCTAAGTGGATAGGAGATACTTCATGGGATTTGATTCATTTCAACTTTGGTCTTCACGACATTAAACATGTAGATCTAATTACTGGGAAAAATAGTAAAAGCTTTGATGACCCACACCAGGCACCACCAAATCAATACAGAAAAAACCTAAATAAAATTGTTAAAGTCCTTAAAAAAACGAAAGCCAAACTAGTCTTTGCCACTACAACACCATACCCAGATAGTAATCTAAAACCCGCCAGAAAACCTGGTATGTATAAAATATATAATGAAATTGCAATAAGGGTGATGAAAAAAAACAAGATTGAAATAAATGATCTAAATAGTTTTGTACTTCCTAGAATGAGTGAATTACAACGTCCCTACAATGTACACTTTTCTAAATATGGTAGTAGTGAATTGGCTAAGGTTGTTATCAAATCAATACTTCAAAATTTATAGTGGTTATTCATGTCAATCATAAAAATATACGCAGTCCTAATTTTGATGATATTTTCAATTTCGACTAATGGGCAAAAAACTAAAAAAAAACCAATAATTAATTCAGTTGATTTTCCCGATTTTTCAGGACCCATTCAGTTAACAAATTTACCCTATGAACATTTTTTTGCAAGTTACTATGGAATAAATTCATTTAGTGCTAATGAGCGATACGCCACTGTATTAAGAACAGCAATAAAGGATCATTTACCTAATGAAAATGAACCGGCTACTTTAGGTTTAGTGGATATTAAAACTAAATCTTTTGTAACAATCGCAAAAACTTACGCGTGGAATTTTCAGCAAGGTTGTATGGCGCACTGGTTGTCTACTAATCCAGATTCTTTAATAATTTATAATGATTTGAGAGAGGGTAAATTTGTCTCAGTTATCTTAAATGTACACACTAAAAAAGAAAAAAAAGTAATTCCTTATCCTATTAGTGCCGTGTCTCCTAATGGTAAAGAAGCAATAAGCATCAATTTTTCTCGCCTTCGAGCTTCAAGGGACTCCTATGGATATGCAGGTAATGGCCAAGAATCTAAAATAAATAAAGCTTATCCAAAAGATGATGGTTTATTTTTAGTTAATCTAGAAAACGGAGTAGCTAAATTGATTGTTTCCATTCAAGATATAAAAAAATATGTCCCAGAAATCAAAGAAAATAGGATTGCATATTTTAACCACACTTTATTTAGTAGAAAAGGCTCAAAAATATTTTGGCTATCTAGAGCAAAACCTATTGGTATAAATACAACTGCTTTTACTGTTAATAGAAATGGGACTAATTTGAAACAATGCTTTCCTGATGGTTGGGGTGGTTCACATTTCGATTGGCTTAATGATAAGGAGTTAATGGTCAGTGCCAAGTATAATAAACGGATGTATGGTCATATTATATTTGATGTTGATAAAAAAAACTACAGACGCCTAGGAAAAGGGCTATTAGACTACGATGGTCATGGGACTTTTTCACCTGATAAAAAATGGATGGTAACGGATACTTATCCAAAAAATGAAATGAAGGAGCAAAAAATATATCTCATGGACATGAAAACTGAGGCAGTAATATCACTGGGGCGATTTCAAAATGATGAAACCTATAAAAAAGACTGGCGCTGTGACATCCACTGTCGTTGGAGTCCATCTGGGAATATCATTGGTTTTAATTCCACACACAACGGAACAAGGCAAGTTTATATTTTTAAATTAGATAATTAATAACGTGAATAAAAAAATTACTTTACTAATACTAATAATCTCACCATGGATTTTTGCTCAAGATAATAGTTTTGAGGTCAAAGTAGATCAGGTTATTGGTAAAAACACAGAGTTTTGGAAAGCTGCGGGATCGGATCATCTATTCTATCATAGTTTAAAACCCTCTGGTCAGTTCTTGCTGAAAAGGATGGGGGAAAAAGGATCTCATCGCTATTTGAGATCCCATCACACATTTAATCAAGATTTAAAACATGGCGTTATAAGAGGTCAAAATGTTTATAGTGAAGATAAAGATGGTAACCCTGTTTATGATTTTTCTAACCTAAATAAGGTTTTTCAAAACTATGTTGAAAATGGAATAAAACCAATTGTTGAATACGATTACCTACCTGAATTATTGATCAATTATGGAAATCAATCATCAAAGGGAAATGACGAGGGTATGACAATTATTAATACTGGACCTAATGACTGGGGTAAATGGTCAGATCTAATGAAGGCTACTACTCAAAATTTTATTGATCAATTTGGATCAGAAGAGGTTCGAAGTTGGTTTTTCGAGGTATGGAACGAACCGGATGGTTGGCCAGAGGAACAATTAGAAGTTTTCTATAAAATGTATGATGTGTTTGTGGATGCGGTTACCTCAGTCGATTCAGAACTTCGTGTCGGTGGTCCTGCTTGCTATCATGAATATTTTTTAAAGTCTTTCCTAAATCATGTAGTTGACGGAACTAACTACGTGACGGGTAAGATAGGAACTCGAATTGATTTTATTTCTTATCATGTCTATGGTCTTTCAGGAAAATGGCTGAATCAAGCACCTCACATTCAACCGCAGGTTCAGCGTTTCACTCTTTCTGTTCTTTGGCTACAAAGATTACTTAAATTATTTCCATCTTTAAAAGGGACAGCATTTCACCTAAACGAATGGGGAATGTCTTCCAACTATTACCGAACAGTTAAAGACTATCCAGATCTGACCTACAGAAATTCAATTAGCTCTCCATTATTTCTATTTAAGCTGGTGAATTCGCTGTTCGAAATTGAAGACAATTATAACTTCCCCACTTCTTTACTCCTTTATTGGGGATTCTCTTGGGAGGCAGATGAGGATGAATTTTTTGTTGGGAAAAGAGAGCTACTTACTGCAGGAAATATTCCAAAACCTATTCAAACCGGTTTCGAAATGATGGCTTTCTTAAAAGAAAATCGTCTAAAGGTCATAAAAGCAAAAAAAGACAGCAGATTTGGTCTAATCGCAACGAAATCAGAAAAAGAAACTGTACTACTAACATATAATTATGAGGAATCAGAATCAGAGAAAATATCAGGAAATGATAAAATTAAAATAGAGCTAAATGGATTAAAAAAGAGAGCCTCTTATCAAATTAAAACAATAATATTGGACAATGAAAATAACAATACTTTCCAAAAATGGATTGAGATGGGAAGTCCGAAAAATTCTAAATCAATTGATTTATCTCCTTTAAAAAAAGCTGGAAATCTTACTTTTAATAAAATTGTTAATTTAGAATCTAATAATAAAGGACAAATTAGTTTTGATCTACCAATACAGAGAAGATCTGCTCAGCTAATGATTATTAAATTAAATTAANTGAGATACTGTTTNATATTTATTTTTNTNTTTNNNCNAGCNCAAGAGNANTCNAATNTAATGATNGACAGCTTTCAAACTTTCNAAAGTTATGCNTCANTAAANTATAATCAAGNNTTNAGACCTCAATTTCACTTTANTTCGAAAAAAAATTGGATAAACGANCCNAANGGNCTTNTTTATTATAAAGGAGAATATCATNTGTTTTTTCAACACAATCCAAAAAGTATTAATTGGGGAAATATGACTTGGGGTCANGCAATAAGCAGGGACATGATAAAGTGGGTACAATTACCTCATGCAATTTTNCCCTATGGAAATGGTACTATTTTTTCAGGNACCGCTGTTGTAGATAATATAAACAGCTTGGGGAAAAATACTGAAAAAGAAAAGGCTATTGTAGCCTATTTTACACATGCACAAAAAAATAAAGATCCTTTTTATCAGTCGGGAGCCTATAGTATTGATCGTGGTAGGAGTTTTAATTTAATTGATCAAGGTAAACCACTAGTTCCAAACCAGGGCTTTTCAGACAAAAAAGGTAGAAGAACGGAGAGAGATCCTAAGGTTTTTTGGCACGAACCTTCTAAAAAGTGGATTATGGTTTTATGGTTAAGGAAAGCAGAAAGAAAAAATAAAAAAGAAGGCAAAGTTCGTTTCTTTTATTCAAATGATCTTAAAAATTGGGAATTTCTAAGTGATTTTGACAGAAGTTGGGTTTTTGAATGCATGGATTTGGTTGAACTTTCTGTGGATGGAAACTCTCAAAATAGAAAATGGCTTATATACGATGCTAGTTTTGATTATGAAGTAGGAATTTTTGATGGTAAATCGATGATTACTAATAAGTCAAAATACCTTGGAGACCTAGGAAAAAATTACTACGCAGCTCAAACTTTTAATAATAGCCCTGATGGAAGAACTGTAATTATTGGATGGATGCGAGCAGGGAATAGTGTGTTTGTCGATAATAATATGCCATTTAATCAACAAATGTCATTCCCATGTACAATGGAATTAAAAACAACACCTGATGGAATTCGGTTATTTAGATGGCCGATTAAGGAAATTGAAAGTTTATACTATAGCACTAATTTATACAGGAAAAATAAGCTATCAACCATTAATAAAAAACTNGCTAAGAATAGATATGAGCTAATTGACCTTTATGGATCTTTCAATCCAGAAAAAGTAAATAATTTTGAAATTAATATTAGGGGGCAGATCTTATCATATCAAAAAGGAAAATTTTATTTTGAAAATACAGAGTTACCCTCACTTAATAGGAGTTTTAAAAGCTTTAGAGTTTTACTAGATCGTACTTCTATTGAAATTTTTATTGACGAAGGATATAGTGTTTCAACTAATTATGCTATTTCAGATGATTCGAATAAAACCATCAAATTAATCGGTAATGAAAAGGAAATGTTTAACTCATTAAGGGTAAGCTCCTTAAACTCTATTTGGCAGTAACTTCAACATATAGGGGGAAATAATTTCCCTTTTGAAACATATAAAAAGGGGTAAAATCATGGAAACCCTTTGGAAGATAAACAGATTTCAATTCAATCACATCAAGATTATCTTTAGAATTAAGTTTTTGTTGTATACTTTGACCTATTTCTAAATACATATTACCATTAGCTGGCAGTGGTTTTAAAAACTTAAATTTTAGATCGTATAAGCCTTCTTTATTAATATCTACTTTCCAGAAGGAATAAGCCTGCTCCTGGTTCCATACAGCTCTTTGACCTCCAGCATCATTTCTATTAAGATAAACTGGATTTTCAAAATCACTTCCTAAAATAATTCTTGGAGGATTTTTTAAGTTTTCAGAATTAACTAGTTCCAAAAAGGTTTGGTGCATTTCCTCCTTGAGAGAGAGACCGATGGATTTTTTTTGAGCCATAAGATTATTTTTCTCAAAGGGATCTTTATTAGTATCATATAATTGAAAATTTTCTATTTCTGAATCATAATCAGTCTTACCAACCAACTTAAATTGACCTCGCTGCAAAGCTATATTATTAAATAATTCTGGATATTTTCTGGTCCAATATGAGAAAAAACTTCTTTCAGGTTGAATCTTTCCTTCAATTGAGGGAATAAAATTCCTGCCATCAATTTTCCTATCCTCAGGTATTCTAGTACCACATAATTTTGAAAGGGTAGGCAATAGATCAATATGAGCTGTCATTTGATCTACTTCTTTATCACCACTAAACTCATTAGGATATCTAAAATAAAACGGCACACGTATACCGCCATTGTAAACACTAGTTTTTCTTCCTTTCATTCCAGCTACATACCTAGCGTGCTGGGGTCCATTGTCAGTCATAAATATTACTATCGTATTTTCTTTAATACCCAATTCCTCAACTTTTGNGAAAAGCTTTTTCAGGTTATCATCAATATTAGTTACCATTGCGTAAACCTTACGGGTATTTTCTTTAGTTTGTTCGTTTATTTTTTCATTGGGGATTAGATTAGGGTCAATTCCTTCCGTAGGATCTATATTCTTATAAATTTGATAATATTCATCTGGGACCTGAAGTGGATTATGAGGTGCATTAAAAGAAAGATAACAGAAAAAGGGATTATTTTTATTTTTCTCAATAAATTCAATTGCGTTTTCTGTAAAGATATCTGAACAATACCCTTGATAGGGTTTTTGCTCATTATTATGCCATAAAATTGGATCGAAATAACTTGTATCTTTTTTGAAATAATTTGTAAAGTCTCCCACTTGCCCCATACCACCCGCAAGATGAATTAGTGACTCGTCNAATCCCTGGTCCGAAGGTCTANAAGGATAATTATCTCCCAAATGCCATTTACCAAAGATTCCAGTCGTGAAATTGGCCTGTTTAAGCATTTCGGCTAAAGTAACCTCAGAGGATGCCATTATTGCTCCGCCATTATATGTATCTCTNACGCCAGTTCTCAATGAATACCTTCCGGTCATCAAGCTAGATCTTGTAGGGGCACAAACTGGAGAGACATAAAAATTATTAAATCTAACACTCTCAGCAGCAAAATTATCCAAAGCTGGTGTTATTATGTTTGGATTTCCGTTAAAATTTAAATCACCATAACCTTGATCATCAGTGATAATTAGAATTACATTAGGTGGAGTTCTATTTTTTTCACATCCAATCAAAAAAACAATAAATAGTANAGTAAATAAGTGGATTTTTTTCATTTATAGTTTAATAGTTTTACTACTACCTGAAAAGTTCCCAGAGGGTAAGTCAATAATCAACTGACTAAATTGAAAATCCTTNAGCCAATTCGCACGAAAACCTTTCGATAAAGTGTCAATTTTATAATTGACTGTAAAATTCATCTGCAAAAGTTCACGGTTGGGGTCAGNAACAGAAATTTCAGTTATTTTATTTCCTTTAAGCTTTAACATAACTATACCAGGTGTATTAGATTTAAAAATTAATTCTTCAGTTATTTTAAGCTCGCCAGCTTTATAAAAAACAATCTGAACAATATCAAGAAAATTGTTTTTTACTGCCTGAAGGTATGGAGTATTGGAAAGAATTTGGATATTTTTAAGTATAGTAGTTGAATTTAAATCTTTTGGTCTTAGGTTTGGTTTCACGATATACTGGTAGGAGGCATTACTTGGAGACATACCGTGATTTATCCAAGTCTTAAAAATACCCAATTCAACTTTATCTTTTGAGGAGTCGCCTTGATTGTTAATTCTCCACCAAGAGCCAGAAGCAAAATTATTTTTCACAGATATATTTTGGGGTTCAGGAAATAAGTAAGCTATATTATCATGGTAAATCCAATCTAAATTTTTATACTCCCTCTCTCCACTTTCTAAAATTTTAACTTTTCCATATGATGATATTAATACTTGACCGTTTAATAAGGTCTGATTTAAAGTAGTATTAACCTCATTATTCATCTTCGTAGAAATCCCGGCACCTAAACAAACATATTCGGTATCAAAGAAAAACCATGATTTTCTTGCAACCAATGGATCATGAGCACTTTGAAAATCATATCCTACAGCACCGTAAAATCCATCTGAAACTGCTCCCACNTAATCCTTCAAACCAATTTTTTTGAGTTCATTTTTTATACTGTTTAGGTATAAAGAGTCTTTTTGAACAATTGTAGCACCAGGTACTCTCATATAATCATATACAGGGGAAATATCGTAATACTCATTCCCCCTAGTATAAACGTGATTTGTCCCATCACCTCTGTGATGATTTAAAAAGCCCTCACTATTATATGGTGATTCCATATTCATATTTCTGGTAGAATACATTCTTACAGAAGTATAAAAATTTGGCCTTTGAAAAGTAAAATGCTCAGTATTCCAATAAAATGTTGCATGAGATATGGTAGTTTTATTGNTTTTTTCAGTTCGAAGATTAAATATTTCATTTAATTCTTTTTTTCTATAATCAGATATCTCAATCAATTTTTTGGAATCACTACCATTAAAAGGATTTAGTGATCCTTTCCTTGAAATACTTCTATTTTTGGCACCAAAATCTGGATACTTCCCAAAAACAGAGGTTTTTACTATTCCATCCAGAAAATAATCTATCAACATTTTAATTTTATCGTAGGAAAAGGAAAATTTAGTTCCACGATTATAATGAGCCCACTCAATAAATGCTTTGGCATAACCATAACCATATGATAAGGTATTATTTACTCCATCNGTCCTGTGATGAAAACTATTTCCATATTGAAGTCCCCTCCCATTTGCATTTTTAAAACTACCCAAACCACCTGAGTTTGAATTAGTAAAAGTATAACCGAAATCTCTTCCTATCCAATTAACAAATTTTATCTCTGATTCTATAATTTTCATTATATGATTGAACTGATTAAAATCGTTTAAAAAGAGTTGATTTTTAGCAGCAATAGAACAAACCTTAATTCTATCTCCACCTGGTCTTGATCCACCACTATAAATATTGGCTCTACTTATTATTTTTTGGGATATTGATATTAAATGCTTAGGTAACTCGTCTCCTATTATCAGCATTAAGTGAACAAGATCATTNGGCGTACCAATTTGATTATTCCACCAATTCTCTCCAATAAAATCATTATCACACCAGAANNTTAGTGCACTAATAATAGTTCTTTTTACCTTTGAATTATTAAAATATTTTGAGTTCATATTTTTATAACTACTAGCAAGAATTACTAAATTACGAGTATGAATTCTGTTGTCAAAATTTTCGCGTGATATATCATCATACTCAATATAGGGCCACTTTTCACCATCAAATTCATTTAATATTTTATCTAATTCTTCATCAGTAGTGAAAGTGTAAGGGAAAGAAAGATTTGAATCATTTGAAATTAAAACTTGGTAGATTCTGTCTTTAATAAGCTTAATATCATTTTCTTGAGATAAACATATGCTTAAGTTTAAACTAAAAAAAATCACAAAGGGGTATTTAAAGAAGTTTCCTATCATGATATATTAATTGGAATTATTGTTGGTGTTTACAATATAATAATTAATATTTAACAATTATAGGAATTGAATTCAGCAGTTTAGCGACCCAGGGAGGATTCGAACCCCCAACCCTCAGAGCCGAAATCTGATATTCTATCCAGTTGAACTACTGGGCCATTGATGTAAAAATAGAACTAATTTATAAATGGATTTCTATTAACCTGAAAGTTTTTGCTTTACAATAGTAGAAATGGTTTTACCATCAGCCTTACCAGCAATTTCATTACTTGCTATTCCCATAACTTTCCCCATATCTTTCATTCCCTCTGCTCCTATTTTTAATATTACATTAGCCACTATTTTCTCAATTTGCTCAGAAGACAATTGGTCCGGCAAAAAAGTGGATATAACAGCTGCTTGATCTTCTTCTGGAGATGCAAGGTCTACTCGGTTTTGATCCTTATATATAGCGGCACTATCTTTTCTCTGTTTAATTAGTCTGTGAAGAAGTTTAATCTCATCATCTTTAGATAATAGAGCTCCCCCTCCTGATGAGGTTTGAACTAGCAATACTTCAGATTTTATAGCCCTTAAGGCTTCTAGTTTTAATGAATCTTTCGCGCGCATGGCGGATTTTAATTCATCATTAAGGTTAATTAATAAGGACATTTTCGTATAAATTAGTCTACATTATCGTGTAAAAAAGAATTATTTGATCTTAGCTGGATATCGTCATTTTTGTCATTATCCAATGAAACCCTAGATTCATTTGAATCTGATGAGTGGGGTTGGTCTAAATCTAATCCCAAACGTTTGTATGCAGGCTGTTTTTCAAATTCATCAATCTTACTCATGGAATGCTTAAAAGCATGATTGAATTTTTTTAGATGTTCTTTTCTTTTATCATTTTCAGAAGCCGCAATATCTTGAATACTTTTATCAAAAGGAGATTCAGATTCTATCTTAACTTTCTCAGTCGATAGATCTAATGATTCAGGTTTTTCAGGTTTTTCAATAAATTCTAACTTAAAAGCCATTGCCTCATCAACTTCTTTATTCTCATATGGAGAATCTATCTCATTTGATTGGTAGACGAGCTTTTCAGTATCAATTCCATTATGGTTTTCATTTGGCGGGGTAAAATCGAAGATAAATTGATTTTCAGAATTCCCATCAGCAGAAATAATAACCTCATCCACCATTTCCAAATCAAGAACTTCATTGCTAAGATTATTAATGCTAAAGTCGTTATTAGTAAACTCCTCTTCAACTTCAACTAATAATTCTTCTTTTGAAGAGTTGACCTCCAAAATTTCATAAATAACCTCTAAATTTTTTATCTGATTTGTTAAAATAATGTCGTCCTCATTGTCATCATCTAGTTTTTCAATCGTAACATGTTCAGATGACACTGGAATATCAAAAATTTCTGGAGGTATAGTATTTACCAAAATTTCCTCAGAATCTAAATCATATTTTACTTCTTTATTTGAAATTTCAAGGTTGTCTTCCTCTAGCTTGCCTACTTTTACTGTAATCGATTTATTTTGCTCTAAATCAATAGGCGAATCAAACCCCATGATTTCCTCTGTTTCTCCCATTAAGAGCTGTTCGATTGGTTGGTCATCTTCAAGGGTATGGATTATTTTCTTTGCTTCAGTATTTACAATCTGATTTTGCTGATCCGCACCAAATCCAGTAGCTATTATAGTGACTGCAACAGAGCTTCCCAGGTTTTGATCCTCTCCCACTCCCATAATTATATTAGCGTTATTACCAGCTTCCGTTTGAATATAATCATTTATACCACCTATTTCATCAATTGTAATCTCTTCTGAGCCTGAAACAATTAATAAAAGTACATTTTTACATCCGCTGATTTTATTGTCATTAAGTAATGGGGAATCTAATGCATTTATGATTGCATCTTGAGCCCTGTTTTCTCCACTAGCTGATCCAGAACCCATTATAGCAGTTCCACTATCTTTAAGAACCGTTCTAGCGTCTTTAAGGTCAATATTTTGTCGGTAATGATGTGTAATCACTTCAGCTATTGCTCTTGCTGCAGTTGATAATACCTCATCAGCTTTTGAAAAACCAGCTTTGAAACCTAAATTACCGTATACCTCTCTTAGCTTGTTATTATTAATTACGATTAATGCATCTACATTTTTCTTGATATTTTGTAATCCTAGTTCGGCTTGATCAAGTCTTAACTTTCCTTCAAATTGGAATGGCATTGTAACTATCCCTACTGCAAGAATATCCATCTCTTTTGCCATTTTTGCAATAATTGGAGCAGCTCCAGTACCGGTTCCACCGCCCATACCGGCAGTGATAAATACCATTTTTGTCTGAGCAGATAGAAGGTTTTTAATTTCATCAAAACTTTCTTGAGCAGCCATTGCCCCTACCTCAGGGTTAGCACCTGCACCAAGTCCTTCAGTTAGAGTAGCACCTAATTGAATTTTAATTGGGACAGGGCTTTCATTTAAAGCTTGTGCATCAGTATTTGAAATTACAAAATCAACTCCATTAATTCCTTTTTGGAACATATGATTAATTGCGTTACTCCCTCCTCCTCCAACACCAATAACCTTAATCACATTACTTTTGTTTTTCGGTAAATCAAAACTAAAATTATTATTCATTTCTGAATCCATTGAGAAAAATATTTATGCGTTATCTAAGAATTCTTTAAACTTTTCAACCCATCGTTCTAAAATAGTTTTTCTTCTGTCAACAATTGGACAGGTTTCTTCTGACTTATTACTCTCGTGATTATCAATTTCTCCCTCAAAAACTTTCCCTTCCTCTTCATCTTGACTAATAATTTCTTTCTGATGATCAAGTGCATTCATTAATAATCCAACAGCTGTAGCAAGAATCGGACTAGTCTCTACATTTCCAGTATCCCCAGCCAAGTGTTCACTAGGGTATCCAATACGAGTATCCATTCCAGTAATATATTCAACTAATTGCTTCAAATGCTTTAATTGACTTCCACCTCCAGTGATGACTACTCCACCTATGAGTTTCTTTTTTTGATCATCGTGTCCATAATTTTTAATCTCTAGAAAAACCTGTTCAATTATTTCAACTACTCTTGCGTTAATAATTTTAGATAATGTCTTTAAAGAAATTTCTTTGGGCTCTCTACCTCTTAATCCCGGAATAGAGACGATCTCAGAGTCACGATTTTCTCCTGGCCAAGATGACCCAAATTTAATTTTTAATAGTTCTGCCTGTTTCNCAATTATTGAACACCCCTCTTTAATATCTTCTGTAATTACATTTCCACCAAAAGGAATTACCGCTGTNTGCCTAATTATNCCGTCTTTGAANATGGCNAGATCTGTGGTTCCACCACCAATATCAATTAAAGCTACTCCAGCCTCTTTTTCCTCTTGACTCAATACAGCCTCAGAAGATGCCAAGGGTTCTAAAGTAATATTACCCATCTTAAGACCTGCACTTTTTATACATCTTCCAATATTTTTAATGGAAGAAACCTGACCAACTACAACATGAAAATTGGCCTCTAACCGCCCGCCATACATACCTATAGGTTCCTTGATTTCAGCCTGACCATCTACTTTGTATTCTTGAGGTAAAACGTGGATAATTTCCTCTCCNGGAAGCATCACCAACTTATAAACCTGTTGAATTAGCCGTTCTACATCATCAACAGAAATGACTTCTTGTGGGTTGGATCTTGTAATATAATCACTATGTTGCAGGCTTCTAATATGCTGTCCTGCAATCCCTACAACAACTTCATCAATATCTTCACCAGAAAGTNTTTTGGCTTCCTCAACAGCCTGGTGAATTGATTGAATTGTTTGTGTGATATTGTTAACTACCCCACGATGTACTCCTAAACTTTTTGACTTACCTACACCGAGGATCTCAACTTTATTAAATTCATTTTTAGTTCCAACCATTGNAACGATCTTAGTCGTTCCAATATCTAAACCAACAGAAATATTTGAATTCTTCATATATATTTTTTTTAAGATCCAACTATTTGATTTTTAAATTTTAAACTAATGAGTTTATATTTTTTTTGNAATTCATTATTATTTNGATAAGCACAGAAAACTTTAAGCTTTAAAATCTTATCATAAACCATGGANATCGTTCCAATTTCAACCTGAAAATCNTAGGATTTAAGTCCNACANAAAAGGAATTAGATTTATAATAAATTGTTTTTAATTCACTTTTCAAAAAAGGATCTTTATTAAAAAGGTTTACNAGTNACAAAAGGTTATTTTTTTNAAAACTATCAAGCTCACCNATAAAAANGGGAACTAANGGACTNTAGGANTCAGATATTGGAAATTCAATTCCTAAATTATCGAAATAATAAGTCTTCTCATCTTGAATCTTAAGAAGNGGCTTTCTCTCTTGAATGTTTATTCCTANAGTCCCTTCAGGAAAAGAAAAAACCTCAGCATTTAGTATGTAAGGTATATTCTCTAATGAGGTTTCAAGCATATTCAAATCTAAACTATCTTTAGTCTCCCATGGAAGTTCCCCTATATTTTGTATTAACAATTTATTAACGAATGAGGACGACAATAACTTGGGTCCATCATTCTTATAATTAATACTTAGTTGTCCAATTTTACGATGATTATTTTTTTGGTGTGCAAATACCGATAATAATATTAATCCCATTAATATTAGAACAAAAAATATGTGGTTTTTAAATTTCATTCAAAATGTTTTTTTAAATTTTCCACACAAACACCAATATCACCTGCTCCTAAAATCAGAACTAAATCCGCACCTGGCTCTTCAACTACAGAAACGAAATTATCGGTGGAAATAATTTGCTTTTTAGAATTGTTAATTAAGTCCAATAAGGCATGAGCGGTTACCCCAGGAATTGGATCCTCGCGAGCCGGATAAATATCCATTAATACTACCTCATCAAATTGACTNAAGATTTTAGCAAATTCTTCCATAAAATCTCTGGTTCTAGAAAAAAGGTGGGGCTGAAAAATAACCCTATTTGATTTTTCTTTAAANAAAGACTGAGTAGTATTAAATACTGCTTTTATCTCCTTTGGATGATGGGCATAGTCGTCGATTATTGTCTTTCCATTATATTTGAAGATCTCCATTCGACGGGTCACGCCTCCGAAATGCGCTAAGCTAGGCAATGCCTTTTCAACATCTAAACCCGCGATATGCATAAGGGATGCTGCACCAATAGCATTAGAAAGATTGTGTTTTCCTATAAGATTTAGATAAATATCCTTAAATACCCTATCNGGGGTATTAAAATCAAAGTAATAACCTTTCTCATTTGATCTAATATTAGAACCATAATAATTTGCTTTNCCCTCGGCTGCATAGGTTAATCCTTCAAGATCTANTTCACTTGATACAATAAGTTTTCGTGTAATTTTTTTTGAAAACTCAANGAATGCTTTTTTCATTTTAGAATGATCTCCATAAATATCTAAATGGTCGGGATCAATTGATGTTATACATCCATAATCGGGGAATAATTGTAAAAATGAGCGATCATATTCATCAGCCTCTACAATAGCATATTTAGTTCCTCTATGAACAAGATTACTTTTATCTGAGTTTAAAACACCCCCAAGAAAAGCCGTNAAGTCCAAATTAGCATATTTAAACAAATGAGATAAAAAAGAGGCCGTGGTAGTTTTTCCATGAGTCCCTGCAATAGCAAAGACAGTAAAATCTTTAGTTATTTCCCCTAGTAAAACTGCTCTTTTCTTAATTGAATAACCTTGACGGGCAAAATAGTCATATTGAGGATTATCTTTTGGTATCGCAGGAGTATATACTACCTGAGTATTTTCTTTATTAAAATTAGAAGGAATTAGCTCTATATTATCATCAAATAGGATTTGAATTCCAGATGCAACTAAGTTTTCAGTAATGTAGCTCGATGTTTTATCATAACCCATTACCTGATAACCGAGATCAAAAAGGTATTTTGCGAGGGAGGACATGCCGATTCCACCTATCCCCAAAAAATAATATTTCATAAATTTAAAATCCATCTATAACAATTCTTGAATATTATTTACAATTTCTTTTACTGCATTGGGTTTTGCNAATTGTCTTAAATTATGAATAACTTCTTTTTGNTTCTTTTTATCTAATAATGCTTNGAAAGCTGATTNAAACTTCTTATTTAAATTTTTCTCAGTAACCACTAAAGCAGCATTTTGATTTGCCAATGCCATTGCATTATGGAATTGATGATTCTCTGCTACATTGGGCGAAGGAATCAAAATCGCTGGTTTGGCAACACAGCTCAGCTCAGCCAATGTTGCTGCTCCAGNCCTNGAAATAATAATNTCAGCACANGCATAGAGTTGATCCATCTCATTTACGAAAGCTGAAATATTAACCTCCTTACAGGACAATTCTTTATACTGATTATAATATAACGAACCACATTGCCAGATGATTTGAATATCAAGCGATAAAAACCAGTCTAACTTCTCGGCAATTAGCTGATTGATTGTTTTGGCTCCAAGACTTCCACCCAATACCACCAAGGTTGTTTTTTGAGGGTTCAGATTAAAGTGTTTTTTAGCATTGACAGCATCAATTCTGGATTTTTTTATGAATTTCCTGATGGGGTTACCAGTAACCACTATTTTATTTTTTGGAAAATAATGCTCTAAGCCCTCATAAGCCACAGCTATTCTGTCTACACTCCCAGACAATAGTTTATTAGTAATTCCAGGGTAGGAATTTTGCTCTTGAATTAAAGAAGGTATATTGAATAAATTAGAAATAAATATTATAGGACCACTAGCATAGCCTCCAGTACCTACAACAAGGTTTGGTTTATAGGTCATTACTATAAATATTGATTTGAACAAACTAAAAAATAACTTGATAGGAAATATCAGGTTTTTCAGAGTAAGCTTTCTTTGAAACCCATCAACCCAAAGTCCAATAATATTGTATCCAGCATTGGGAACTTTAGTCATCTCAATTCTTCCAAGCGCACCAACAAATAGAATTTCAGCATCTGAAAAACGATTTTGGAATTCCTCAGCTATAGCTAATGCAGGAAATAGATGACCTCCTGTTCCTCCCCCCGATATGATTATCTTATGTGGTTTCACTTAATATGGAAATAGGGTTATCCTTATTATCTTTATCCTGTTCGAAGCTTTCTTCATTTGGTGTGGAACTGACACTTAAAATGATTCCGAAAGCTATACAGGTCATCCAAGCCGCTGTCCCCCCACTACTGATCAAAGGTAAAGTCTGCCCAGTAACTGGCATAACCTGTAAAGCGACTCCCATGTTAACAAAAGCTTGAATAATTACGGGAAATCCCAAACCTAAAACTAATAATTTCCCGAATACTGTATTAGCCTTATTTGCTATCACTATTATTCTAAATAGCACTATTAAGTACAATAAAATTAACGCCGTACCTCCGATAAGTCCAAATTCTTCAACTATGATTGCGTAGATAAAATCAGAAGAACTCTGTGGTAAAAAGTTTTTCATTACACTTTTTCCAGCTCCTAAACCTACTAAACCCCCGGTAACTATAGCTGTTTTAGCCCTTTCTATTTGATAGTTACCATCATTCTCTCCAGATATACCAAAGTTTTCTATTCGATTTATCCAAGTATCTACCCTGTTGGGAAATATTTCAGGATAAGATTTTGCTGTTAGTACAAAAATGGCTGAAAGTACCAGGCCGACCGCAAACATGCTTACAAGATATTTTATAGGATAGCCTCCTAAAAAAATCAAAATCAATATCGTCAAAAAAAGCAAAGCAGCTGAAGAAAAATTCGCAGGAAGAATAAGAAGTATTACAGTAAATACAGGAAGCCAAAGCGGTATAATTGAACTTTTAAATTTAAATATTTTAGGACTCCCCTTTGATATTAAATGAGCCACGTAGATCAATAAAACAATCGAGGCAAGGTTTGAAGTTTGGAAACTAAATCCAACAAACGGAATTTTAATCCATCGATTTGCATTAGCACCATCAATCAAATTTCCTTGACTAGCTGTGTAAATCAATAGAAAAATGATCAATGGAAGAGCGAGAATTGAAATACCTTTAAAATAGCGATAAGGAACTCTGTGAGTTACAATCATTAATACAAAACCAAATACAATAACTATAAAATGTTTGAAAAGATGACTCCACGGCGTCCCTTGCCCCACTACATAAGCTAAATTTGAACTTGCACTAAATACTGGAAGAAAAGAGAATATTGAAAGTAAGGCAAGGGCTACCCACAATACCCGATCTCCATTAATAATATTTTTTATACTTTGCTCCATTTTATAATTATAACTCTCTTACGGCTTTTTTGAACTGTATTCCTCGGTCCTCATAGTTTTCAAATAAGTCAAAACTTGCACAGGCAGGCGAGAGTAATACATTTTCATTCTTTTCAGCAATCTTGTGGGCTATCATAACA
>NHFW02000035.1 GCA_002171295.2 Flavobacteriaceae bacterium TMED121 | reverse complement strand
GACGTCTTCATCAGAAAAAGCGATCACGCTATTTCTCATAAATTTTTGTTTTTCTTTAAAAATTATGGCTCTAATTTCAGATGACCCTATTTCGTCATAACCCATCCCTGATGTATGGGTTAATAGATTTCGTATAGTAATTTTTTTATTGGTCGGCTTCGAGGTGTAAGTAGAATCTTTTTTATTAAAATTATTTAAAACTTTTAATGTTTTAAACTCTGGAATATAGAGGTCAATTGGGTCATCAAGACTATATATCATGGCTTTTTCCCATAACATTATAATTCCCAAGGAGGTTATAGCTTTTGTCATAGACGCAATCCTGAATATATCATCTGTATTAAGTTTCTCACCAGTTTCAGGATCTTTAACACCAAAAGCTTTTTTATAGACAACCTTATTATCTTTTGCTATTAATGCTACTGCTCCTGGTATTTTATTTTTTTTTATGGCTTTTTCAATCATTTCGTCTATCATCGATAGTCGATCGATGTCTAGTTTACTTTTACTTAATGAGGGGTTAAGTTGACATCCAAAAAAAATAGCCCCAATTAGTAAATAAATTAAATTTAATTTTTTCATAACCTTAATAAATTTCAAACTAAAGTAAACAATCGTATAAAATCAAACAATTCAATTTTAATACAGATTTGGGTAAATTTTATTTAATAACACTTGTAAAGTTTTACTAATTTTATTTATAATTAAAATTGTTTTATTGGGAGGTTAATTTTTTAATCATTATTGATGAGGGATGTAATTATTATTGGTGCAGGTCCAATTGGACTTGCTTGTGGAATTGAAGCCAAAAAAAACTCTTTGGATTATTTAATTTTTGACAAGGGATGCTTAGTTAATTCCCTTTATAATTATCCAATGAATATGACTTTTTTCTCAACTTCGGACAAGTTAGAAATTGGTGAGGTTCCTTTTATCTCGCACAATCCAAAACCGACAAGAGCGGAGGCCCTTGAGTATTATAGAAGGGTATCAAGTCACTGGGAATTATCTCTCAGGCTATATGAGGAAATAAAAGTGATCGAGAAACTTGATGCTGGATTTGAGTTAAAAACAACTAAGGGGATTTACAAAACAAAAAAAATTGTATTATCAACAGGGTTTTATGATATTCCATATCTATTAGATGTTCCAGGGGAGGATTTGGATAAGGTGATGCATTACTACAAAGAACCTCATACTTTTTTTGGAATGAACGTGGCAGTTATAGGGTCTGCAAATTCTGCAGTTGATGTGGCTTTGGAATTATACCGAAAAGGAGCCAAAAGTGTAACAATGATTATTAGGGAGGAGGAAATAGGAAAAAATGTAAAATATTGGGCACGACCTGATATTAATAATAGAATAAAAGAAGGAAGTATTAAGGCATATTTTAAAGCAGATATAAAGGAAATTACAGAGGATAAAATAAGATTTAAAATACCGGAGAAGGAGATTGTCATTGAAAATGATTTTGTACTAGCTATGACAGGTTACAAACCTAATTTTCAACTATTAGAATCTCTTGGGGTCGAATTTCAGGAAGATGAATTTAAAACTCCAGTTTATAATTCAATTACTATGCAATCTAATCAAATGGGGGTATACCTAGCAGGGGTTGTATGTGGAGGACTTAAAACCAACAAATGGTTTATTGAAAACTCTAGAATCCATGCAAATATCATAATGGATCATGTAAAAAAAATTAAGTAAGTACTACTTTGTTAAATTTACATGGGGTGTTAAAATAAATTATTTAGCTCGGTAAGGGTTCAAATGAGTGCATCTCGTTGTTTTTAATATTCATTTTTTCTGACAATTCAATTAAAAAGTCTGAGCCCATTAAACTTTTCATACCTTCCATATCAACATCATAAAGCATTACAATACAATTTTGATCATCTATTTTTCCAACGGTAGTTCTTAACTCGTCACAAACTTTAGCCCTTTCAGCGTGATTATCAAATGATGCCTTCCACTCATCGTAATTATTAAAAGATACTTTTATAACTAAATTCATGTTTATATTTTTTTAAAATCAATATATTGTTATTAAATAATTGTCAATATAAAAACTAAAAATAAAAAATGAGTAAACAAAATAGAAGGAATTTTATAAAAAAATCTGCACTTGGAGGTCTTGGTTTAGCCAGTGCTGCTTCAATGGGAATGAGCGCCCAAAGTTATAATAATATTATTGGTTCAAATGACCGATTACATGTTGCTATTGCTGGCTTAGGTCGAAGATTAGGAGCATATTATTCACCTATTGCTCGCAAAGAAAGTAATGTAAAATTAGCTTACCTATGCGATGCTAAAAAAAGTCAAATGACTAGGGCAGCCAAAAGGTTTGAAAATCACATAAATTATAATCCCAAACTAGAACAGGATATTTTTAAGATTTTGGATGATAATAAAGTCGATGTTTTGATTAATGCAATGCCTGACCATTGGCACACTCCAGGCGCTATTATGGCTATGAAATCTGGAATGCATGTGTATGTAGAAAAGCCAAGTAGTTGTACAATGGAGGAGAATGAACTTTTAGTGAAAGCGGCTAATAAATATAGTAAAGTGGTTCAAATGGGAAATCAACAACGCTCATCTGCTCATACCCAACAGGTTATCCAAAAAATTCATAATGGTGCAATAGGTCAGGCTTATAAAGCGATTGCATTTTACAGTAACGGAAGGGGTGAAGTCCCACATCAAAAAAAGTCATCTATTCCAGAGGGGTTAGATTGGAATTTATGGCAGGGCCCTGCCGTTCACAGGGAATATACTTCAGAGACATGGGACTATAATTGGCACTGGTATGGATGGAATTACGGAACAGCTGAAATGGGGAATAATGCCACTCATGAATTAGATGTAGCTCGCTGGGCACTAAATGTAAATTTCCCCAAAATGGTTGAGGTGGATTCTGACAAAAGACATTTTGTTAATGATGGTTGGGAAATGTATGATACTATGCTTGCTAGATTTTCCTTTGAAGATAATAAAGTTATTGAATGGGACGGTAAAAGTAGAAATGCTTACAATACATATGGAAGTGGTCGTGGAGTTATTATTTATGGAACTGAAGGCTCGGTATTTGTAAATCGGGGATATTATAAGCTTTTCGACAGAAACGGTAAGCTGGTCGAAGAAGTTAGTAGTGGAGGCAAGGAAGGTGGAGTTACTTTAGGTGGCGGCGGTGACATGTCTACCCTTCATGTAATGAATTTTTTTGAAACGATAAGAGGTAAGTCATCCTTAAACGCGCCTATAGCAGATGCTAATATTTCAATGGCAATGGTTCACTACGCAAATGTTTCATCAAGAATAAAGCAAAATTTTGAAGTAGACGATGTTAAGGGCACTATGTTTAATCGAGATGCGATGGAGCACTGGGGAAAACCGTATCAGGAGTCATGGAAAAAAATGTTTTTGAATATATAATAATAGGCTTAAACTAATTAAATGATTCTAAGATTAATTTTAATTTTATTAATCTTTTCGTGTTGTAAAAAGGAGGAAAATTTTAATAAAAGACCAAACATTCTTTTTATAATGTTGGATGATTTGGGCAAAGAGTGGATTAGTGGATACGGAGCTTCAAAAATAAAAACTCCTTCAATAGACAAACTAATTTCAACTGGACTTTCATTTAAAAATGTTTATTCAATGCCCCAGTGTACCCCTACTAGGGTTACTTTATTAACTGGTCAATATCCCTGGAGACATGGTTGGATAAATCATTTTGATGTTCCAAGGTGGGGACATGGAGCTAGATTTGATCCTAATTTAAATCCAAGTTTTCCTAAAATGCTTCGAAATGCAGGTTACTCGACTTGTGCAGCTGGTAAATGGCAAATAAATGATTTTAGGTTAGAACCAGACGCAATGGTAAAAGCTGGATTTGATGAATATTGCATGTGGACAGGCGGTGAGGGGGGTAACATTAAATTGAGTGATAATAGGTACTGGGATCCGTACATTCATACAAAATCTGGAAGTAAGGTTTATAAAAATAAATTTGGAGAAGATATTTTTACGGACTTTATAATTGATTTTATGAAAAAAAACAAAGAGAAACCGATGATGATTTATTACCCAATGTGTTTACCTCATGGTCCACTTACTTCTACTCCATTAGAACCTAATGCTCCTAAGTCAGAACAACATAAATCAATGGTTAGGTATACAGACCATATTTTAAATGTTTTAGTTAAAGCACTAGATGAAATAGGAATAAGGAAAAACACCATTATAATTTGGACTACAGACAATGGAACTTCAGGAAGCATTGTTGGAGATTTAAACGGTAAAATGGTAAGGGGGGGTAAGTCTATGTTAAGTGAGAATGGAGTAAACGCTCCTTTTGTAATAAATGCGCCCGGAATTGTTCCCGAGGGCATAACAAGCCATGCTTTGATAGACTTTAGTGATTTATTACCAACTCTTTGTGATTTAGCTCAAATATCACCTGACAAAAACTATGAGTATGATGGAATCTCTTTCGCCCCAGAAATTTTTGGATTAGAAAATAAATCACCTAGAGATTGGATAATGGCGTTAGGCTCAAATCCAGCGAAAATAGAAAATGGTAGAGTAAAAAACGCCTTTAATTTTCGTGACCGAGCATTTCGAGATAAAAACTTTAAAGTCTATATAGATACGATGAATAAAATTAATGAGATTATAGAATTGAAATCAGACTTTTACGAGGAAAACAATCTTATAGATAGTGACAGAGAAGACGTCTTTTCTGCCATAAAAAAATTTGAGTCTGTTTTAAGAAAACATCCATCATTGGATGCAAGCCCAAAATACATAAAGTCTAAAAATTCTTTTTATGATATTGATAGTATCGAGTTATTAAAGATGAGTAATAAAGGCAAATTAAAATTTAATAAAACTCGAATACCCTTAAAAAAAGATAATTAAAAATTTAAATATTTACTGTTATTTTTTTGCGTGGTTAATCACAACTAACTCTTAACAAATTCTATTATCCTTTTTTCAATTAGTAAGGGTTTTTTTATCACCTATATAGCTTGACAAACAATTAACCATGATTTTTTCATACTGTCAAGTGATGGTTAACCCTACTTGTAAGTAAGAGTTTTTTTGCAGTTTCGTCTACTCTTTCATTCGATTTGTATAAATCAAGTTTAATCAATCCTAAAATTTGGTATTATTGTTTTAATTCAACTTAGAACTAAACTAAGTTTATTGATTTTATTGTTTTGGTTATCCCCCCATTAAATTGGGGGGTTTTTTCTCCTGAAGATTAAATTAATATCAATAGACCAAGAAAAAAGGGTTTAGATAAATACCTAAACCCTTTTTTTAAAAATTGAAATTAAGTTTTAATATCCTGGATTCTGAGAAAGAATTGAGGGATCATTGACTTTTAAAATTTCAGCTTCTGGAATACCAAATAGTCTTTTTTCAACACTATATGGATAAGCTGGGAGGGCGAAGGCCGAAAGAATTGTTTGATCTTTACCTGTTCTTAAAAGATCCCACCAACGATTACTCTCACCAGCAAATTCGAATCTTCTCTCCTTAATAATTGCATCTAAGAAAGCTGACTGGTTTGTTATATCGGCACTTGATAATGAAGATAAACCTGCTCTGGTCCTAACTTCATTTAAAATACTAAATGCTTCAGCACTTGGGTAGCTATCATTATTTAATGTTTCAGCATAAAGCATTTTAATATCAGTATATCTTACAATTGGTATATCAACTCCCCACTCTTGAAAAGTAGCAGGTTGGTTATTTATTGCATATTTACCCCAAAAAAGTTCATTATCAACAAAAACCCCATCAGCGGTTGAAGTATATCCATTNATAACGGTTAAATCTCTTCTCTTATCNCCTACTTCATAGGAGTTGTAAAGGTCCTCGCTCACCATTTGTCTACGNGTAACTCCCTGAAAAGGAATTTCNGCAGCCATTTTTGGCACCTGAGAGGGCTGAGCATTTCCAAGACCCGCAACAGATTTGTCATATTGTATGGAGAAAACTATATGTGGACCATTATCGTTAGNTTCTTTGAANATTTCAGCATAATCTGACGCCATTGAAAATTTTCCACTATCAATAATTGATTTTAAATGTGGCTTAGCGGAAGCATAGTTCCCTTGTTGTATAAAAGCNTTAGCCGCCATTCCAAAAGCAGAGTATATGGTTGGTCTACCCTTGTTGTTTTGATTAGAACTTAACCCATTAGAGGCATTTGCAAGCGCTTCAAATTCAGACGTTACAAACGCATAAACTTCAGCTGCAGTGGTTCTACCAATTGTAAAGCTTTCCTCTAATCCGACAGATTTTTGAACCAAAGGAACGTCTCCGAAGTGTCTTACAAGCTCATAATACATCAAGGCTCTTAAAAATCTGGCTTGACCTAAATGCGATAATTTCTCAGAATAATCTAGGGCTTCAGATTTTTCAATTACTATATTTGCTCGACTGATTATTGCATAGCAAGTATTCCAAATATCAGTTGATACTTGAGATCCAGCATTTTCATTAAACTGTGAAATGTTAAGTTCAAGGTTGTTAGCATAACCATTAGTTTGCGAGGAATTATCACCTCTCCAAATTGCAGCTCTGATCATCATATCATCATAAAGAGGATTCAACTCAGCGAAAGCCCCAGTTAAAGCCTGATCGATTTGAATTGATGTTTGGTAAAAATTACCAGTAGTGAGCTGAGAAATTGGTGCTAAATCCAATTCTTTATCATCACAGCTAGTTACTGTGATTAAAGTTATAAAGCTGTATATTAAAATTTTAAAGTTTTTCATTTTCTTCTCTTTTAAAAAGTTGCTTTTAGTCCTAGTGTAACTACCCTAGATAGAGGATATCCAGCATAATCTACTCCTTCTGTTAGTTTATTTTCTACTTCAGAGTTGTTTGCTTCTGGATTTCCACCAGGATAATCAGTAGAATTAAAAACATTATCCGCTGACAAGTAAATTCGCATATTTTTCATTCCTACTTGCGAAATAGTCTCTTTATCAAAGGTATAGCCTACAGTTATATTTTTAATCCTTATGTAATCTCCGTCATAAAGCCACCTATCTGTAAAGTCAGGTAGTTTAGCTCCTTCCTCTTTATAAAAAGCCTGTCCATTTCCCATAGTAAACGCTTCTCCAGTTGGAACTCCATTAGTAGATGGAAGCCTTCGGGCTCCATTTGCCCATATATCCAATTGGTTTCTACCCTGTTGACCTGCATCTAGGTAACGTCCAAAGAAATAATAAGACTTAAAATCTAGGATCGCAGTTGCTAATATTCTTGCATCAAAGTTTTTATATTTAAAGGTGTTAGTAAAACCAATAATATAGTCAGGAGTATTATTTCCTAGTTCAGTTCTATCAGTAACGCCGATATCTCCACTACCGTCTGTATCAGCAATTGCTACGTTTCCAGCTACTGCATTTTTCAATAGAGGCCTATCTGCACTTGGGTTAGAAATATCAGAGGCGGAATAAAGACCATCAGTTTTATACATGTAATAACTGTGCAAAGGTCTTCCAACCATTGTTCTGTGAGTAGGTTGATTTCTTGAAGTACCTATTATCTGATCAATTCCATAGCCTAACTTGGTAACCTTGTTTTCATTATTAGTGAAATTCAATGAACTCGACCATGAGAAATCTTGATTAGTAATGTTATTAGTATTAAGCTCTAGCTCCCAACCCCAATTCTCTACTTCACCAGAATTTAGAACACTCGCTTGAGTTAGTCCACTAACGGCTGGTAACTCAACCTCTAATAGGACATCAGAAGTTATATTTTTATAGTAATCAATAGAACCATATATTCTATTTCCAAAAAAACCAAAATCGATACCAACACCTTGAGTAGTTGTTGTTTCCCAACTAAGGTCAGGATTACTAGCTGTTGATGGAGCAAAACCATAAGATAATGAGTTGCTAAATGAATAATTAGCACCAGCTAGCTGGCCATAGGAAGAATACGCGCCAATTCTGTCGTTTCCAGCTTGACCCCAGCTTGCTCTTATTTTTAATTGGTTAATATTTGGATTGTCAATTATATCATTACTCAATCTCCAAGCAACAGATGCTGCTGGAAAGACACCCCATTTATTATTTTCACCAAATTTTGAACTACCATCTCTTCTTATGGTGAAATTAACTAAATATTTATCATCAAAATTATAAACTGCTCTTCCAAAATATGACATTAAAGATGCCTGCATTTCATAGTCATCCCACTGTCTAAAAGCAGTAGCAGCATTAAATGTCTGAATATCATCACTTCCAAAGTCCCATGAATCTAAAAATGTATATTCCCAATCTTGTTCTTCAAATGATGTTCCAACCAAAAAGTCTAGACTATGATCTCCAAACGCTAGATCATATTTTGCAGTAAGCTGGTAGAGAAATTTATTGTCATTTCTATGCTCATTTCTAGCTTCTCTTCTTGCCTTTTTATTAAGCCACATAGGCTTAAACCAGTCATATGTAAAGTCTTCAGCATCAAAACCAAATTGAGCTTTGATATCAAGCCCTTCAATAGGAGTAATGGTTAAGTAGGAAGTAACCAAGGACCTTTTTCTCTTTCCATAATCCTTGATATTTTGCATCTGAAGAACAGGATTTGGATTATCAATCAATCCCAGAGGGTGATTTCTATGATTAAAATCTACTGGAATGGTTGGGTCAGCAACTATAGCTCGCATATAGGCTCCCTCTTTTCTTTCAGCTTCTCTTCTTCCATATTCCTTAGATACAGTGGTAGAAAGACTTAATCCTGCACTAATTATATCATTAATTTTATAATTCCCATTTGCTCTGAAAGAAAATCTTTCATATTTAGTGTTTACAACTAGTCCATCGGTAGCATTATAATTACTTGAAATCATAAAGTTCCCTCCCTCAACACCTTTAAAGATGGATACTTGATAATTTTTTCTTACGGCTTGTTGAGTAATTGCATCTTGCCAATTAGTATCAGCTATAGATTCAGGATTGGTGTACCACCACCTTCGAGGATGATATCTATTAGATCTTTCACCGACCGTAGTACCATCATAAACGCCACCATTGTCATTTATATATCTAAGTGTTTGTCCCCATTCTCGATACTCTATGTATTCAGGTCCAGTAAGTACATCTAATTTGTTTCCAGGAGCTATTCCTTCGATACCAGTATAAATATCAAGATCAATCTTAGTTTGACCAACTTTTGCTTGCTTAGTTTTAATTATCACAACACCACCTGCAGCTCTAGCTCCATATATTGCACCTGCAGAAGCATCTTTAAGAACGTCAATAGACTCAATATCACCGACATTCATATCTCTCATTGATTCTACTGGCATTCCATCAATAATATATAAGGGGTTTGAACCACTTGTAATACTATTTGTCCCTCTTACTTTAATGTTAAATTCAGATCCTGGTAAACCAGAGGACTGCTGAGCATATACTCCAGCTAACTGACCAGAAAACGCTTCACCTAGTGTCATTATAGGTCTATCTGCCAAACTTTCAGTATTCAATTTGGAGACAGCGTTTGTAAGGTTAGCTCTTTTTGTTGTTCCATATCCCGTTAAAACGACTTCGTCAAGCTCATCAGAACCCATTTGTAGAGAAAGATTAAATGATTCAGCGCTACCGACTTGAATTTCACTATCAATGAATCCTACAAAAGAAAATGTAAGAACATCTGAATCAGATGCATTTATAGAGTAATTTCCGTCAAAATCGGTTGTAGTTCCAGTATTTGTTCCTTTAATTACTACATTAACGCCTGGTAAAGGGACCCCTGATTCATCAGAAATTACACCCTTTATATTTTGTTGAGCATACGTTAAAAATGGTAACAAAAAAAGAAACATTACAACCAGAAGGTGATTGTATTTTTTTTTCATAATTATTCGTTTTATTAGTTTTTTATTTTCCGTGGCCGTACACGGATATGCAAAATAATAATTTTTTTGATTATTTTAACATTTTATTAATATTAACAATTTGTAAAAATTTAATCTAAAATTTTTTTGTTTGATTTATAAAAAAAAATCCAAAAATTTTGGTAGAATTTGACGAATAATTTAGCTGTAGGAATTTCTTATTGTTGCTAAATTGCTAACTATTTTGTTTTAAAAACTTAAAAAATTTTATAAAAAAAATTCCTTGGATCAAAACAACCTTTTAGNCATATTTATTGCCTTATCCGTATCAATTTTTGTAATGTGGATTGCCAAGCTCAAGAATAAAATAGTCCAAAACATCCTTCATTGGCTCCCAGCAATTCTGCTAACNTTTCTTATTCCTGGTGTAGTCTCTTTCATTTTTAATCTATCGCTAGAAAACATTTTATTGCACGATTGGAGTAAAGCCTATATATATCCCATTACCATTTTCTGTATTATGAGTTCCATGTCACTGGCTCAATTGAAAATTGTGGGACTAAAACCCCTATTGCTATTTTTTATTGGATCTTTTACAATTGCTGTAATCCCTGCACTATTATTTATGTTTTACTATTTGGGAAGTGAAGAAATGGTCGATTTATGGAGGGGTATTATACCTATCGTAGGGAGCTGGATTGGTGGAAGCTCAAGTATGTTGGTTCTTAAAGAATATGTAGCCGTTCGAGAAGATCTTTTCTTATCGGTTTTACTATTGGACAATATGATTCAAAATATTGTAATGATTTTTTTATTTCAAATTATCCGTAAGACGGCGAGTTTGAACNAAAAATTCAAGATATCTCAGTCCATCGATTTTGTTGAACATCAATTAGAGGAAAAGCCGAAGTCAAAAAACCCCTTTTTATCTATATTGATCTCAATAGTAATAACGGCAGGGGTAGTTNCTATGAAATTTAGCTTTATTACTAATGTGATCATACTCTCAATTTTGGGTTTGATGATTGGGAATGTTTTAAAGTTTTGGTCTTTTAATATCAACTTGAAAATAGGTTCAATTGGGATCATTCTGATCATGTCTATCTTGGGGCTTAAGCTCAAGTTCAACGACTTTGAATTACCAATGGTCTTAATTTTATTTATGATCAACTGGATGATAATTAATATTTTAGTAATTGCCTATTTCAATTATAAACTCAAAATTTCTATGGCTTGGGGCCCCATTGCTATGATGGCTAATATTGGAGGTATATCTACCTCTCCTGCATTGGCCTCAGCCTACAATGAGAAGCTTATGCCCCATGCTGTTGTGTTGGCTATAGTGAGTATGGCTACCGGTACTTTTTGGGGATTTCTAACTACCTTTTTGATTGAATTACAACTTTAGACTATCCAATGGTGGTGGTGTGACTTTCTTTCAATTAAAGTCTTAAAAACAAAAAAGATATGAGAAGCAACCATACTAATCATACCTTTTAAGCAAAAGTTGCTACGTGAATAGCAACTCGTAAATATAATTTAATTATTAATTAATTAGAATATTTTGAATGTAAATATCGATGGCAAAGCCGCCATCTTTATTGCTTTTTAAGATGCTTTTGCTTTCCCCAACTGGAGAGATTTCTATTACTAAACAAAAGCGCAATCTAATTTATAATTAGATTAATTTTGTATAAAATCCTTTGGTGAAGTAAAAGGTTATAAAGTTCTTTAACTTTATAATTAATAGTAATCAAAGGGTTTTTTATACGCTAGTTTTATTGATTAACCCCAAAACTTAATCACTTAGATGCCATGAATACACTACCAGTAATTTTTTTCTTATTTGCCACTAGTTTTTTTTGCCAAGAATGGGCCTCTATGGCATATACGGTTAACCATAATGATCCTAAATCTTTCAGGGGTTTTTTCAAATCCGAATCCAAGGAGGATATTATTTTTGGAAAAGATTGTGTTGATAATCAGTGTGTTTATGAAATGACTCCAAGTGAATATATAAGTGATATGGAGCAATTGGGTTGGGAGGTGTCAGAGGAGGTTCACGCTAAAGATAAGAAGGGATTCAATGTGATTTGGTTTAGGAGATATCAGTAGGTGAAAAAAGCAAGACTAGGCAAAGTTCGGACATACGAAAGAGAACTATTAGTAAGTTTTTTTCGTCATTGATAAATTTTAACCTACAACTAAATCATCGACTGTCCTTCCTTTGATTCTGAATGCTTCACCCGCTTTTTCAGGTTTTATATTTTAGCAATTTTATATAATAAATTATGTAAAGTCAAAAAAATTAATTCATGACGGAAATCACATTTAAGCAAATAAACTATATTTGCATCTAATTTAAAAGAATTATGAGTTTAGGAACAGTTAAATTTTTTAACCAATCAAAAGGATTTGGTTTTATTACTCCAGATTCTGGAGACAAAGACGTGTTTGTTCACGCTAACAATATTATTGATAACATTTCGGATGGAGATAAAGTTAGCTTCGATTTGGAATCGACAGAAAAAGGCCCTAGTGCCATAAATGTTAGAGTCGAATAATTAACAATTTTATTTAAGATTGACTTTAAATCCCTCCCTAACCGGAGGGTTTTTTTGTATAAAATAAAACTATTACTGTGATTATTACTTTTTTGGCCAGTCCCAATTAACTAGGTCATCACTCCAAGCAATTCCTATTGATGAATTTTTATCAAAGTCCCCCTCTTTCTCTTTATTTGGTCCTGAACCGTGGAAGAACATTATATATTTTTCAATTCCTTGTATATTTCTGAGATCAATTACCGCACCTGCCGTCAACCTTCCCTTTGCCCAGTTCCATTCTTTTTGCCCAAGTGTAATTATACTTCCAAATGAACTCCAGTCTTTAAGATTGGGGGAACGCTTGATTCCTATACCATTTGATGGAGAATGAAACATTACATACTCACTTTCATCTTTTAATACGCATACATTTTCTCCAGATTTATTATTTCCAAAGTAGTTCCAATTTATAAAATCATAAGTAAACGACATACTAACCCCGTTTTGCTTGAAAAAAATCCACCATTTTCCCTCTTCATCTTTGTCCTCAATTAAATATGGATCAATCATTCTACCCATTTTATTTTCGCCGATTGATGTTCCTTTAACTTTTAGAAGCTCAGGATATGTCCAGTTTTCAAGATCTTTACTCTTCATAATAAAAACTCGACAATCATCACTACCATAACGCACTTTATCCCCTAAGAAATATTCTGGACGGGGATATGTTTGAAGACATAAAATCCATTTATCATCGTATCTAATTATATTTCCAGGACTACTAAAATTTAAGTTTTGATCTCTCGGAGTCAAAATCTTTACTTCACTCCAATTTATTAAATCATAAGATTTACTTGAAGCTGTAAATGAATATATTTTACCCTTAATCGTTTTAACAAGGGTAAAAAATAAAAAGAACTGATCATTATGGAATAGCACTGCAGGATCTCTATAAGCTGTTTTTTCATCTCCATAAAATAAAACTGGTGAATCTATAGCCCTGAGCAATTTACTTTGCCCACTCAAGTTAATTGTTTTAACTAAAAGTAAAAGTAGCATTAGGTTTTTCATATTACTAATATAACAAAACCTTNAGACGGGGATCAGGAGCTAAAGAGCTATGGGAGGAGGATATATCTGATTTAAAATAATAAACCTTAGAATAGAGGGNGATTTTTATAAAAGCTACTCGATTGTTTTCTTTTCACCGCATAGGTCTTGACCATAAAGTCTCTGTGCCAGAAGTAAATCACTTAAATATTCTTTTTGTTCGACAATTTTTCCTGTTTCGTTAAGAGTGTACTTGATAGCATAATCATTTTCATATTTTCCACCAACGCCTTCCATTCTCCCTTCAGCAAAAACCATAGCTGTTTTTCCCTCAACAAGAATACCTTTATATTCTACTCCAACATCTCCCTCAAGAAGTGAACCAAAGTATCCTGCAAATTCTAAAAATTCATCCCAACTGTATGATTTTGAAATATCGAGTTGTCCCGTTAATTTAAAAGTGAATTCTTCAGCCAATTGTGATTTCATTACTTCAATTTCACCAGCCATTTGCGCATTAAATGCTTTGAGGACAGTGGCCTTTGTTGTTTCAGTCAGTATTTCTTTTTGAGATTTAACTGGATTGTTATCACAAGAAAAAAGTATTAGCAATAGCAAAAAAAATAGTGGATTTTTCATTTTAAATAATCTAAAGTTATTGTTTACTTCAGAAGAGCTTTAAACTCTTCTAAATCAAATTCGTTTCCATAAAACAAAGTACTCATTTTCATAATGTCAGCCGCTATCATAACTGCTGTTTTAATTTCTTCTTCGTTTGCGCCTAAACGTTTAGCCTCTGCAATGTGATAAGGAATACAATAATTACATTTTGTTGAAGCTGATACTGCAAGCCCAACAAGGTGAGCATTTTTTTCATCAATAGCACCTTTGGAATATAATGGCATTTGCGCCTCTTCAAAATATTTGTCAGCGCTTTTCAAAATTGAGGTAGGATATACCGAATTAAAAGGACTTTTTGCAAGTAGTTCAGCCTTTTCAACTTCGGTAATTGAATCTTGAGCACTCAAGAAATTAGAGACTACAAAAATACAAGCAAATAATAAATAGATTTTTTTCATTCTAAATAATTTATGGTTAATAATTGCTAATATAAAAAAATTTATAGCAAAGGTTTAGGAGCAAAAGAACTTGTAAAGCAGGATATGCCTATATTGGAATAAAATATTCTTATACATTAATCTTTATTTTAATAGAAGATATTTATTAAACCAATCTATCCGGAGACTATCTATATTAGAAATATTTAATCCACCCCTAAAACTTGGTCCGTGTCCAGCATCTTTTATGACGATTAATTCATTTTTAATACCATACTTTTCTAATGAATCTATTAATATTTTAGAGTGTAATATTGGAACTGTTTTATCCTTATCTCCATGCATAAGTAATACAGGAGGGTCGCCTTTTGATACATGAGAAACTGGTGATGCATTTTTGGCAATATTATATTCAGAGGAATTAACAATTTCCATCTCTTTACCTCTAGCACCCAAATAAACAGAATTGTTATATGAATCTTTTATTAAAAATGTAGTCACAGGTGCCCTTGCAATTACCGCCTGTACCTTAGCACTTTCTCTATTAATTGGATCAATATCTCGATTATTACCTTTTCCATCTAGTAAGCCCAGCATGAGAACAATATTTCCTCCTGAAGAACCCCCAATTGCTCCAATCTTATTTGGATTTATATTGAATTTACTGGAAGTATAACGTATGAACCTAACTGCCCTTTGAGCATCTTCAATAGCCGCAGGAAATTTGAATCTTGGAGTAGCGCGATGATTGATTGTGAAAATTGTATAACCATTTTTTAATAATTTTTCACACTCTAATTTGACGTGACCTTGATGGTTTAATGGTTTAGAACTCAGAGATAAAGGTCTGTTAAACCCACTTCCAGATACATGGACTAAACCTATTCCGTTTGAAAATAAAGGGTAGTGAACATCCATCAATAATGCAAGACCTGAATACATTCCATAAATAACATTTCTATCAACATTCTTAGCACCAATATTTGGTTGGGCTAAAATAATTAACGGAGCAAATAAAAAAACAAAAATTATTTTTTTCATAAATCTAAAATAACAAAATCTACAAAACGGGGATTGAAGTTCCATAAAGTAAAGAGGAGGGTATACTTATAATTTAAACTTTACAAGTATTGGCTCCAAAAAATCGGTAGATAACACACATCCCTGAAATTGCATTAAAGAGTAAAATAACTCCTACTATGAATTGAGCAAAAGAAAACGGAGTAAGCTCCATTAAAAGCTCATATTCATTAGGAGATTTTTCTAAAAAAAATGGAGACGGTATTAAAAAGAGAGAAATAATAAGCCTTGCAACTCTCTCTGATTTATTCTGATTTTTTATAAATATTTTCATAACTGTATGATTAATATTTACTAAAATAACAAAACCGAAAAAATGATATGAGATTTAGAAATTAAAAAAACATTTCATTTTTTAATATCCTTTTTACCCATTTATAACTTCCCAAATTATTGATGTCTTCTTTTGTAATTAGTCTTCTTAAAACATCATTTCCTAACCTCTCTTGAACCTGTTTATAATATAAACTAACTGGATTTAATAGACTGTCTTGATTATCACCTGAGCTAATTACCCATGAAACTCCGCCAGGAGGAGATTCCACTATAAATTTAGGAGCTTTACAATTATAGAAACACGTTTGGGAACCCGCCCATCCATGACCTGTTCCACTACTTCCTCGAAATCGAGATTCCATTGGTTTTTCAGATTTTACATTATCAAATAGAGTGCCAACCGAATAACGATGATGAGGTCCAGAAAGTGATTTAGAATTATGACCTATACAATCAACAAATACGTTTGGACCAGCAGTTTTTTGTTGTGTAACAAACTCGTGTCTTCCAGCATTCGTGGCACACCTTTGAATGAGATTAAGCTGACCATTAATCATAAAAGAGTAGCGTCTTCCTCCAGTAATTTCAGAAGCATGTCCAAGATTAATACAATCTTGAATTGTTGCTTTTTTACCAGAAGCTGAAACCAATGACCAACCAAAATAATTTCCAATAATATTTTTTATCCAAATATTTTCTGAGTTTGGCTTAATATGAATTCCATTCCATGCGTGTAACTCAGCGGTATTAATTTTTTCTGGATTACCATATGGATTTTCTTTTGTCGGCTTTGAAAACTCAGATACTAATCTAAGATTTTCAATACCCACTTCAGTCACTCTTCCAGGGTTCGAATAATGATATATTTTACCTCCACCAAATCTATTTTCTATAGGGTGAACAATTGGAATATCAATGAATATTTTATCTGTTACAATATTGACTATTTTTCTTTCAAAATAAAAATCATATGCTCCCGGTTGCCATTGACGAGTAATATTTAATTTTTTACCGTCGGAGGAAAGCGGTAATCTGTTTTTAAATTCTTCCCAACTTTCGTTTTTGTTTTTTAGAATTCTATATTCACTTGTAGAACCCCCAGACCTTAAATAATATAAACCCTTATTTTTACCTTTTTTAACCCATCTAATATTTTTAATGGGGTCCCACTTAGCTTTTAAATTATCACAACCTATATATGATATCCACTCTTTTGTTGATGGTCTAAAAACAATTATTTTATCTCCAATATTGTAATTACTTGGAGAGCTTACTTTAAAAGATTTAGCACCAATTGGCACGTATTCATCAATTATATTTGTTCCACTGTTCTGATTGACAATTATCCCACTTTCAGTTTCCTCAGCATATTTATGTCTTCCTGAAAAAGAATTAATACCTGGTCCAATTGAAATTAATGTTCTTCTATATTTGATATCATCATATCCAGTTGCTACAAGTATTGTTCCGTTGTTGGTATTACCCTCTCCCCTTAATACAATTCCAGATTTATTGATAGAAATTTCCCCACTAACTCTATAAATTCCTTTTTTTAATAATATGGCGCCTCTAAAGCCATCTTTATCTTTAGTCAATTGACCAAGTCTATCAATTGCAGTTTGAATGTTTTTAGTGTTATCTTTTGGTAAGGCCTTTAAAGTAATTAAAGTTGGAATCTTAGGAATGGGTTTTTCTCCTGAGTGATAACCTACATATGAAAAATCTGGAATTTTATTTCCTTTTTCATCTTCATGATAAACTAAATTACCTGTCTTGTTTATTGAAATATAGTCAAATTCATTTTTAATATTAGTTTTATTTCCTACCTCATTTGAGCATGACTGGATTATTAAAAAAAAAATTGAAAATGAAATCTTTTTTTTCATATAACTAATATAACAAAACCTCCAAAAGGGGGTTGAATTCTTAAAGTCCAAAATTCAACTCTGTAAGGAGAAAATATTGTAATCATTAATTCAAATGGCTAAGCGGACGAGATATCCCTCTATTTAGGTTGACTTCAACCCTCCTTCGGGGGGGTTTTTTTATATACAAAATAGTGTCTGACATGATTTTCATATGACTTTTTTACAAACCTGACCAGAAACTATTTACAAAGAAAAAACCCCTACTTAACGTAAGGGCTTGATTTTACTAGGTTTATAAGCGGTTACTTGCTTGCTCCTCCTCAAGGGCTCGAACCTTGGACCCTCTGATTAACAGTCAGATGCTCTAACCAACTGAGCTAAGGAGGAATATGTAAACAATAAAGTAGATTAACAGCGTATTTAATATAAATTTAGCAATTAGTTAAAAGCAAAGATTAACCTGTTTCACTAAATGACACTATTTCAACTACTATTGTTTCAGTGGGCAAATATAACATTATTGGAACTTATTATAAAAATAATTAAAGTGTAAAAGTGCAAAGGCTTTTCACCTTACTTTAAACTGTTCGAATATTCATTAATAGATTATTCCGCTAATTATTCTCACTGCAATTAAAATTAATATAAAAACCGAAAAATTTTATTTAAATATTTCATTTACAATTAAGAATTTATAAATAATTTTATTGGATATTCCCGTATTTTCTGCTCTTAAGGGTCAAGTTTTTAATATGTTCGCTAGAATTAGTAAATTTACATAAACCAAAGAAAATTGTCATGTGTGATTGTAATTGCTCCCCCTGTTTAGAAAAAAATTGTTCTGAATGTATTTGTGAGGCATGTTCCTGCGCAAGTTGCGAATGTTGAAACCTAAATCTGATTTTTTGAAATTATCCTTTTTAAATTTATAATGTCATTTGAATTAAGGAACAGATTCTTTAATCCAATAAAATAATTCTATAATAAAATTCCAGTTTATTAAATTTATAATTGAAATAACGGTTCATTAAATTATTAATGAGAAAGAGAAGTATAATTTTTTCGGTAATATCTACAATAGTCCTAATTGGACTTCTGTTTATTCCTTTAAATGGAGATTTTAACAATAAATTTGCTTTTTTTCTTGGTAGATTTCACCCAATTATCCTTCACCTTCCTATCGGTGCTTTAATAGCTCTGTTTTTTATGGAACTTATTAATGGATTACGGCCAAAGCTTAATTTGGAAAGTGCTTGTAACATCCTACTTTGGTTTTCAGTAATTAGTATTATTCCTACTTTATTTTTAGGATTTTTATTGGGTTCAACTGGAAGTTACGATGATGAACTTTTAAATTCACACAAATGGTTAGGTTGGTTTACTGCATTGGTATGTGTATGGATGGTTGTAATACGTGAGAAAAAATCAATTTCTACCCCTAGTAAAGTATCAAGTTTTTATAAGATTTTCTTGTTTGTGAATGTTGTGTTATTAACTCTAGCTGGGCATTATGGAGGATACCTTACACACGGTGAAGATTATCTAACGAAGTACATGCCAATAGCTATGAAAAAAATTATTGGCCTTGAAAACGATAATACTGAATATATAGTAATCAATGAGGAAGTTGATACTAACTCTGATGAAGCTTTATATTATGAAAATACCATAAGACCTATCATTAAGACCTATTGTTTTGAATGCCATAATGATGATAAACAAAAAGGAGACATGCGTTTAGATACTTTACATTGGAACATGAACAATCAACGTCATGCTGAAAGATGGCACAATGCGTTAAATGTCATTAATTTAGGTGAAATGCCTCCAAAAAAGAAAGAACAATTACAAGATGATGAGAGGAGAATTTTAGTTAATTGGCTAACCGAAAATTTAGAGAAAGCATCTATCGCAAAACAAAAAGATAATAAGGGTGTTATGCGAAGGCTTACAAAAAGACAATACACCATTAGTTTAAATGAATTACTTGGCGTTTCAGTCGATTTTGGAGATGTTTTACCTGATGACGGAAAATCCAAAATGGGATTTAGTAATAATGGGAATATTCTTCAAACATCTTCACTCCATCTTGATTATTATCAAAAAATAGCAAGGGAGGCTTTAGATAAAGCTATAGTGTTTGGGAAAAAACCTGAGGCGAAACATTACAGGGTAAAAATTGGAAAAAATATTGGAAATGGTATTTCAGGAGCTGAATTCCGCGGATATCAAACTGCACCAATTAAAAATGAAAATATACTTGTTGAGATACTAAACAGTGATGGTAATCCAATCAAAAATTCAGAAAATAACCAGTTGGATTTAAGCCCCATCAAAAATAAAATTGGAATTGGGATGAGAGGCTCCCATAGCAACAGATATAATGTTGTTAAAGAGGGTATGATTTTAAGTTCAGCTTTACCAGCTAAAGAGGTTACTCCTAAATCTTGGCAAGGTCCATCACCTAATCTAAAACTCTTAATAAAAGAGAATTTCCCTAGAACTGGTGATTTTGCGTTTCGTGTTCATACCTCAAAGGGCTATAATTCTAGGTCGATTGAGAGACTTATTGATTTGAGAGATAAAAGCCCAAGATTAGAAAAATTTAAGGCAGTTTCTGTTTCCGCAATAGATATCATGAGGAAATTAAAGCAAAACGGAAAAGCAAAAGATTTTATATTAAAGGATAATAAATGGCTGATGCCCAAAGATTTTGCCAATCGGGTTTGGACAGAATTCAATTATAATATTCCTAAATCTGGGTTATATCAAATTGATTTAATTCATCCTTATGTGCCAAATGACGCAAATCCGTCCTACCGTATATCAATATTTGGTGAAAATGATCAAGGTATAGTTTCAAAGCGCATAGTCATTGAAGATAATAAAAAAGAGAATGACGAAATCTTAACTCCTGTAACCCTTGCATATTTATCTAAGGGNAATCACAAAGGGTTTATTGGGGGNAAATTTTTTGTTGGATTTAGCAACCTTAATTTTACCCCTGTGTCAGATGATGATCCACTTCCAAAAATCCTTGAAGAGGAGGCAATAGAGGATGATTTAAAATATGCNTCTGTTAATCCTACAATACAAGTTTTTGCTGGCACGAGAACAGATGATGGGATGGATTATAAAACTTTTCATAGCCCCGTTGAGGTTAAAGCTTCTTTTGGAAAAAATCAGACCTTTGAGTTTACTGGTAGGCTAGAAAATTTACCTATTCCTCTNGCNAGTGATGATGTTAGTGGAGAATTAGCAAATATTTTTACGATTGGCTTATGGAANAATCATCTTGTAAAAGAGAGCAGTTTAAAGGGCCCCCCATTACTAATAAAATCAGTAGAGTTTGAAGCTCCATATTTTCCAATTTGGCCACCAAAAAGTCATAAACTAATATTTTTCGATTCCCCAAATGAATCAAATACTGAAAAATATGCTGAGGAGGTTATTTCAAGCTTCATGAGGCGGGCNTTTAGGAGGCCACTTAATCCTGGTGAGCTAGATAGATATTTAAGTTTCTGGAAAAGCACTAAAGATGATTTTGATACTTTTCAGCAAAGCATAAAGGAAGTTCTAATAGCTATTCTTTGCTCTCCAAACTTTCTCTATTTATTTGAAACCGAAAATCAAGAAACAAAAAAAATAGANAATCAATTTTATTTAGCATCTCAATTATCATATTTTCTTTGGAATTCGCCTCCTGACGAAACNTTGACTTCTCTGGCTGTTGATGGGGACTTGTACAAAAAGTTACCTAAACAAATTAATCGGATGATTAATAGCCCAAAAATAGAGCAATTAATAAAAACCTTTACTGATGAATGGCTGAGACTTGATAGGTACAAAACTATGGATGTTGATGTTGAAAAGTATGAGGATTTTACCCGTTTTGTTCAAGAGGACATGCTTAATGAAACTTACAACTTTGTTCACCATGTATTAAAGAATGATCTAAGTATTATGAATTTTATTNATTCAGATTTTGCAATGCTTAATCAAAATCTTGCCGAATTTTACGGTATTAGTGGAGTCAAAGGCGATAAGTTTAGACCAGTAAAATTATCTGAAAAATATAGAAGAGGGGGTTTGCTTTCACAAGGATCTTTTTTAAGTGGTCACTCTGATGGTGTTCAGGCTCATACCATTAAAAGAGCTGTTTGGTTAAAAGAAAAAATACTNGGTGAACATCCACCACCACCACCACCAAACGTTCCTGAAATTGACCCAGATACTCCTGGGTTTGAAAATTTAACCTTAAAAGANCAACTCTTTCTNCATAGAAATAAGGTCTCTTGTATGGATTGTCATCGGAAAATTGATCCTTTCGGTGTAGTATTTGAAAATTATGATGCTGTAGGGAGATTTCAATTAACTGCAAAAGAAAAANCAATTGATGCAAAGTCAACGCTACCAGATGGCACTGAAATTGAAGGTNTAGAGGGGATTAAGGATTATATATTAGAATTAAAAAAAGATAATTTTACTAAATCATTGGTAAAAAACTTATTTGCTTATGCTTTAGGCCGTGACGTAAATTTTGCTGATGAAAAAGAAATTAATAATATTGTAAAAGAAGTTATAGATGACGATTATCGTTTTAGAACAGTCATTGAGCAAATTGTTTTAAGTCCGTCATTTTATAAAAAAGAACAAAGTTGGTTTAATAAACTAGTTGGAAGATGAGTAAAAAATCTTGGCATTTAGACCGTAGAACGTTTCTAAGGGGACTTGGAGTAACATGTATGCTGCCATATCTTGAGGGAATGGCAATGACAAGCTTTTCAAGACTTACCGAGCCTTTACCCCCTAAACGCCTTTGTTTNTTGTATTTTCCTAATGGCGTAGGGCTTCCTCCAGAGGAAAGTGTTTATCATAAAGATTGGAGTTGGTTTCCTAAAGTCGAGGGAACGAAATATAGATTATCAAAATCTTTATCTCCATTGTCTGCACATAGAAGTGATATGTCCATTTTGGGAGGCTTAAGCCACCCATTTAGTCGTAATGTATTAGGCCATATGGCTGGCGATTCATTTCTTACTGGTGGTGATCTGCGTGGTGAGTATAAAAATAGTATTTCAGTGGATCAAGTTGCGGCAATGGAATTGAGTAAGTATACCCGATTTCCTTCACTTACTTTATCAACTGACGGTGGAGTAGGCTATAAATCAAGAACATCCACACTTTCCTTCAATTCATCAGGTAGNCCCATTCCTTCGGAACATCGTCTTCGTGAAATTTTTGAACGCTATTTTTCTCCAAATGGAACTTCTACTACAAAAGAAAGAAGAAAAAGTATTCACCANGGTAAGAAGATTGTAGATCTTGTTCTAGAGGATAGCAGAAATCTAAAAAATCGTTTAGGCTCGAATGATAAAGTGAAATTAGATGAGTATTTATCATCTCTTAATCAAGTCGAAAAACAGTTGAATAGAAACGAAAAGTGGTTGGAGGTACCAATGAAAGATTTTGATTCGAGTTTAATAAATCTCGATGTAGATCCTACAACTACACCAAAAGACTACGTTCGTTCGATGATGGACATAATTGTTCTTGGATTTCAAACAGATGCTACTAGAGTAATATCTTATATGATGGCTCGTGAAGACGGGATGGGTTTTGGAGATAATTTTCCAAAAATTGCTCTAGGACTCAAAGGTCACCATACTATTTCGCATGATAAAGTGACTGGACATTGGGAAGAATGGGGACGATTAGATAGATGGTATGCACAGCAATTTTCTTATTTCATTGATAAAATGAAAAAAACTAAGGACATACACGGATCATTGCTTGACAATACGTTAATTCTTTACGGAAGTTCACAAAGTACTAATCACAATGCTAGAAACTGTCCACTTATTCTTGCAGGAGGCACTAATTTTGGCGTAAAACACGGTGTGTTTAGAAAGTTTGAGGAAAAAGAAGAAAGATTGTCTAATCTTTATGTAAGTATGCTAAATAGAATTGACGTTAAGACTGAAAATTTTTCGGACAGCACTGGAAAACTATCTACTTCTATCCTATAATTAAATTTATTTTACGATAAATCAAATAAAATATTTTGGAGAAATATTATTTGGTCAGTTAGCCCTGTTTTTTGGTTTTTTATTTGGAATTCTGCCAAAATTTCCAGAACCATCATAATCAAGGGTATCTGNTTCAACTCGATTGGAATTATCCTTTTTAGTCTCCTTTGAATTAAAAATAATGCCTAACACAAATAAGATAAACACAAATAGTCCAAAAATGAAAATTACAGGCAAACTCATTATTTTGTAATTTGTTTAATGTATGCCCCTGCGGCTAAAATTGAAGGTACCCAAATTCCCACATATAGCCCCTCTTGCTGTTGTCCGTCGAACCAGAGGTAGACTGAAAAAAGGAAGCTAATAAATGCAGCAGTTAGTATGCAATAATCAGATTTTTTCATCATAATTTTGATTAAGAAACTTAAGTTAGTATGTAATNTNAATTATTCTTCTGACTCGATGACCCTAAAGAACTCTTCATCCGAGTCTATCCATGAAAAATCACTAGTGGCTTTTTGGGTAATTGGATTATAAAAAATTTCTAAATACTTAAGCCTTTTAATNTCCTTAACTTTCACTTGAGCAATNAATACATGATAGTGATATTTATCAAAAGGNCTTAAAAAAGTTGTGTAGGAGTCCCATATAATATTTCTTGAGTATTCTACATTGTTGTAATTACTTTTAACAAAACTTCTAATAGTCTTATTTATCTCAACCACATTTAGAGGAATAATTTCGCCTTCTTTAAGATTTTTGCTTTCCATAACATCTAAAAAACCTTGGTGTTCAGATATAAAATCGTCTAGGGTTGCTTTTTGTTCTGAGTTGCCAATTCCTAAATCAATTAAATCTGGTTTNTTCTTTTGATCCTNCTCNTTATCACCAGATAAATAAAATTCTTCNTCNTCCTCTATCCACTCATAANCNCCNAGAACCNCNTCGTTNTAGGGATTGAAATTTACTTCAACATATTTTAAACGATCAATATCATTAACTTTTACTTGGGCAATGAATGTNTGATAGTGATATCTATCAGAGGGGCTCAAAAANGTAGTATAAGAATCCCAGATNATATTTCTNGTATATTCTACTATTTCNGGATACTTTTCCTCTACAAAAAATCTAATTTTTTTATTAATTTCCTTTATGTTAATTGGNGTAATTTCTCCAACTTCATTNTCCTCAAATCCNCTATGCTCANNAATAAAATCNTCAATTTTNATTATATCTTGNCTNNAAACNGANTGATTAAAAACAAAAATTAGGGACGCAACTGCTAAAAACTTTCTTAACATGATAGATAATTTTTCATTAAAGATAATAAATATCAAATTCAATAAAATTTTGATGAAGAAAATTAAATTTCAGGTGGATTCTTGAATAATGATAATTAGAAATTCATAGAAAAAAATTATACATTGATTTAAAATCTTTTCTTAGGTTGAAAAAAATCTAAATAAGTCATTACCATTAGCATATATAACTAAAGCCATNAGAAGAAAGAATCCAGCAATTTGAGCATATTCCATAAATTTATCATTCGGTTTTCTACCAGATACCATTTCATAAATCAAAAACATGACATGTCCTCCATCCAAAGCTGGNATTGGTAATAAGTTCATGAATGCTAAAATTATGGAAATAAAAGCCGTACTTGCCCAAAACCCTTTCCAATTCCAAGTATCAGGAAAAAGACTTCCAATAGCACCGAAACCGCCTAGTTGAGAAGCTCCTTTTTTGGTAAAAACGTACTTAAATTGAGCTACATAATCATATAATGTCCAATATCCGTAGCTAAAACCCTCTACTATACTTTCGCTAAACGACAATTCAACTTGATCTAATTTTATTACATTCCTTGGCATTACTCCCATTTTCCCATTGCCGTCAAGTCTCATGCTTAAAGTGTCAATTGACATATCATTCACAACAATATAATTGACCACTTGATTAGCATTATCATTATTGAACTTACTAAGATCCATCCAATCATCTATTGTTACGCCATTTGCTGAAATGATTTTATCTCCTGTTTTAATACCAGCTTGACCGGCAGGTTTATTTGCCAAAACACTGTCGACAATTGCAGGTGATCTAGGGTATAAAATACTTAACTCACCAGATTCAAACATTCTATTACCAATATTTTCGGGGATAGGGATTATAACTTTGCTTTGGTTAGCTCTTTCAACTACAACTTCTTTTACACCTCTAATAAGTAACATTTTATTGATATCTAAAGCAATATCTAATTGTTTCCCGTCGACTAAAAGAATTTGATCTCCTTCTTCAAAACCAATTTCTTTTGCCAATGATGATACTCCCAATCCCATTGGAAGTGAACTGTTTGGAAGCATATTTTTCCCCCAAACAAATAAAATCATCATGTAGATTAAGAAACCTAAAAATAAATTTACAGTAACGCCTCCTAGCATTATAATTAACCTTTGCCATGCAGGTTTACTTCTAAATTCCCATTCCTTAGGAGCCTCTTGCATTTGTTTAGTATCCATGCTCTCATCGATCATCCCAGAGATTTTAACGTACCCTCCTAATGGCAACCAACCAATTCCATAAACTGTATCGCCTACCTTCTTTTTAAATAATGCAAATTTTACATCGAAGAATAAAAAGAACTTTTCAACTCTTGTCTTAAATATCTTGGCTGGAATAAAATGTCCAAGTTCGTGCAAAATGATTAAAAAAGATAAACTTAGTAGCAATTGAATGCCTTTAATCAAAAAGGGTTCCATAGTATTCATAATTTTTGGAGACCAAAAATACCAATTTTTAATAGACTTTTTGACGAAATTAAATTAAAAACTAAAGGAGTCGTTTTTTTTGATTTTTTAATCGATTATCTTTGATGTCAATGGATATATTTTCAAAATATAGGCGGTTTTTTATTTTACTTGGATTAGTTTCTTTAATCATAATATTGCTTTTCTATGAAGCACTTTTACCTCCCAAAAAACTACCTGTATTTCAACCTGCAATGGTAAATTTTGAATTGGTGGATAGTACGATGCAACATGTTAAAAAATTTCACCGAGTTGCAGAGTTTGAGTTGATTAATCAAAATGGGAAAACTATAACCCACGAAAATTTTAGAGGTAAAATATATATTGCGGATTTTTTTTTTACAACTTGTCCGACTATCTGCATAGCTATGACAGATAATATGTTGAAAATTCAAAAAGAAGTCCAAAATAACCCTAATATACTTTTGATTTCTCATTCTGTTACCCCAAAAATTGATTCGGTCACTCAATTAAAAAAATATGCAATTGAAAAAGGTGTAATCGATAATAAATGGCACTTGGTTACAGGAGATAAAAAAGAAATTTATGAGCTTGCTAGAAAATCTTATCTAGCAGTAAAGGATGAGGGAGATGGAGGGCCCTTTGATATGATTCATACAGAGAATTTTATTTTAGTTGATCCAGATAAGAGGATTCGTGGGTTTTATGATGGTACTGACCTAAAGGAAATCGATAGGTTACTTTTAGAATTGGATATATTAAGCTCCGAATACTTTAATAATTAATTTTTATGGTGATTTATGTAAATAATTTTAACATTTTTAAGAGTTCACTATCCATGTTTTTAATAATTTTTTCTTCAATTCTTAATTCTCAAGAATTGGTTATTGGTGNGGAAAGACTCAAACCAGGAATCGCAATAGTTTTTGAGGGAGCAATTAAAGATAAAATATATCCAACCAATATTAATCTTGATATCAATGATACAGATGTTCATATCGAAGCTAGGATAAATTGGGATAGTAATGCTGGCCCCTCTGGGTCTCCAATGGGTGGGTTTATTCCATATTTAAATGTAAAAGCAAAAATTACAAATCAGAAAACTGGTTTTCATATTTTAGTTGACCTTATTCCACACATTAATTTAAGTGACAATTTTCACTATGCGAGAAATATTTCTTTGCCAGGAAATATTGATGATTTATACAATATTGAATTTATAATTAAACCTCCTAAAAAAATTGATTTATCATTTCATAATGATTGGTTAAAAAAATATGGTGATAGATTGATCGATGAGCAAAATTTTAAATACAGGAATATCAATTTTTATGAGGTAGCTAAAGCGACTAGAAGCTAAATATATGTTCTTATTATTCGTTATTTTTTAAGCTTTCTTAAGTAAAAAGTGTCACCTTGAAGACATTAAAAATTCAATCTCATCTGGATCTTTTGGTATATTTTTAGTCAAATTAATAGGCCCACCTTTTTCTTGAACGACAACATCCTCCTCGATTCTTATTCCAAAACTTTCTTCAGGAATATATATACCAGGCTCTACTGATAAGACCATATTAGGCTCTATTGGTTCTTCAATCAATCCATAGTCATGTGTGTCTAATCCTAAATGGTGTGAGGTACCATGCATATAATATTTTTTATAAGCTGGATTTTTTTTGTCTTTAATATTTAAATCTTTCTTATCTAACAAGCCCAAATCAATTAATGCCGAGGACATGATTTTACCTACTTCCTGATTATATTCCTTAATGAGCGTTCCCGGCACTAATAGTTGCATGGATTCCTCTCCAATTTTTCGGACTGCATCATAAACCCTTCTTTGACGAGGGGTGAATTTCCCTGAAACAGGAATGGTTCTGGTCATATCACTAGCATAATTTCCATATTCTGCTCCAACATCTATAAGGATTAGGTCACCTGATTGGCATTTAGAATTGTTTTGTGTGTAATGCAACACATTGCTGTTTCTTCCTGAGGCAATTATAGGAGAGTAAGCGAAACCTTTAGAACGGTTTTTTATAAATTCATTTACAAATTCTGCCTCAATTTCGTATTCCCAAACTCCAGGCCTAACAAAATCTAAAACTCTTCTAAACCCTTTTTCAGTAATATTAATAGCTTGCTGAATTTGGCATATCTCTTCTTTATGTTTTAAAGACCTCAGCCTTTGTAAAATAAAATTACTTTTTTCATGTTGGTGGGTTGGATATTTTTTCTTTGCCCATTCAATAAAACGATCCTCTCTGGTTTGCGTTTCTATATTAGCGCGATAATGCTCGTTAGTATTAAAGTAGATAGATTTAGCCTCTTTTGTTAACTGATTAAATAATGAATTAAAATCATCTGTCCACAAAACAGTTTGGATACCAGATATATTAGTCGCTTCTTTTTGGGATAGTTTTGCACCTTCCCAAACCGCAATATGATTATTTGTTTTTTTGACAAACAATACTTCTCTGTGATTAGAATTTTTTGCATCTGGGAATAACAAAAGAACACTCTCTTCTTGATCAATGCCACTGAGATAAAAGATATCTCTATGTTGCTGGAAGGGCATTTTACTGTCTGCACTTATTGGATAAATGTCGTTAGAATTAAAAACAGCTAATCCCCCTTGAGAAATAGCATCCATAAATCTAGCCCTGTTACTTCTATAGAAACTTGAGCTAAGGGGTATGTATCGCATATTAATATGTAATTAAAAATAGATATATGAATTTAGAAAATTTATTAAAATATCTAATCTATAATTAATAATCTATTGGATTGGCTCAGAAAATATTGTGTTTTAGTTTTTTCTATTCGATGTTTATGGAGTAATTTTGCCATAATACAATATCTAGATGATTAAAACTTCGATAGCCAGAAAAGTAGCTATGGCACTTTCAGGCCTGTTTTTAATACTTTTTTTAGGACAGCATTTCACTATCAATATTACTTCNGTTTTTAGTGAAAAAACTTTCAATATGCTTTCTCATTTTATGGGTAATAACCCTCTGGTTCAATTTGTCTTACAGCCAATATTAATTTTTGGTGTGGTTTTTCATTTTGTTATGGGATTTGTCTTAGATATAAAAAATCGAAAATCCCGAAGTGAAAAATATATAAGTTTTAAAGGAAGTGCTAATGCGAGTTGGGTATCTAGAAATATGATTTTTTCTGGGATAGTCGTACTCTCATTTTTAGGATTGCACTTTTATGATTTTTGGGTGCCAGAGATAAATTATAAATACGTTGAATTTTTNCCTCAAAACCCTGACAGATATTTCTCAGAATTNGTNCATAAATTTCACAGTCCCATTAGAGTATTAATATATTGTTTGTCATTTATTTTTTTAGGATTACACCTATTTCACGGGTTTTCTTCTTCATTTCAATCCGTAGGATTTAATAATAAATATACTACAGGTATTAGGTGGTTAACCGTATCTTTTTCAATTTTAATACCGATTGGTTTTATTTTTATAGCAATGTTTCATCATTTAAACGGATAGCTCATGTCAAAATTAGAATCTAAAGTGCCAGAGGGACCATTGGCCGAGAAGTGGACTAACCATAAGAGTAAGATCAATTTAGTTAGCCCTGCTAATAAACGTTCAATTGATATAATTGTTGTTGGAACAGGACTTGCAGGAGCATCTGCTTCTGCGACTTTAGCTGAATTAGGATATAATGTAAAAACATTTTGTTTTCAGGATTCACCCCGTCGTGCTCACTCGATTGCTGCGCAGGGAGGAATCAATGCTGCCAAAAACTATCAGGGAGATGGTGATTCAACTTATCGTCTATTTTATGATACTATTAAAGGAGGGGATTATCGCTCACGAGAGGCAAATGTTTACAGATTGGCTGAAGTTTCTACTAATATAATTGATCAATGTGTTGCTCAGGGGGTTCCTTTTGCTAGAGATTATGGAGGGTTACTTGATAATCGATCTTTTGGAGGGGTTTTGGTTTCTAGAACTTTTTACGCCAAAGGCCAGACTGGTCAGCAACTTTTATTGGGAGCTTATTCAGCAATGAATAGGCAAATAGCCCGAGGGAAAATAAAAATGTACAACCGTCATGAAATGATGGACTTAGTCCTCGTTAATGGCAAAGCAAGAGGAATTATCGCCAGAAATTTAGTTAATGGTGAAATTGAAAGGCATAGTGCTCACGCAGTTGTTATTGCCTCTGGAGGTTATGGAAATGTTTTTTTTCTTTCAACCAATGCTATGGGTAGTAATGCTTCTGCTTCATGGAAAATTCACAAACGTGGTGCACACTTTTCCAACCCCTGCTATACTCAGATACATCCAACTTGTATTCCTGTCTCAGGAGAGCATCAGTCTAAATTAACTCTGATGTCTGAGTCATTAAGAAATGATGGTAGAATTTGGGTCCCTAAGAGGCTTGAGGATGTAAAGGCAATTAGGTCTGGAAAATTAAAACCAACAGATTTAAATGAGAACGAGAGAGACTATTATTTGGAGCGCCGATACCCTGCTTTTGGAAATTTAGTTCCCCGAGACGTTGCTTCAAGAGCTGCAAAAGAACGCTGCGATTCTGGATTTGGCGTCAATAAGACTGGAGAGGCTGTATATTTAGATTTTGCTGCTGCAATTACCCGTTATGGAAAAGAGCAAGCTCTTGTAAAAGGATATGACGAAAATGACGCTTTATTAGTTAAAAAACTTGGCCAGGAAGTTGTTCGTTCAAAGTATGGGAATCTTTTTCAGATGTACGAAAAAATAGTTGATCAAAATCCATACGAAACTCCTATGATGATATATCCAGCAGTTCATTANACCATGGGAGGTGTTTGGGTTGATTATAATTTAATGACAAGTATTCCNGGATGCTATGCTATTGGAGAGGCAAACTTTTCCGACCACGGTTCTAATAGATTAGGAGCTTCAGCATTAATGCAGGGACTGGCAGATGGATATTTTGTTCTTCCATACACAATTGGTGATTATCTNTCGGATGATATTAGAACAGGACCTATTTCAATAGATTCNCCTGAATTTAAATCTGCTGAAAAAGAAGTGAAAGATCGTATAGATTCTTTTATAAATAATAAAGGAACCAATTCAGTTGATTTTTATCACAAAAAATTAGGGAAAATNATGTGGGATAAGTGCGGAATGTCAAGAAATACTAAAGGATTAAAGGAGGCAATGATTGAAATTAAAGAATTAAGAGAAGATTTTTATAAGAATGTCAGCGTTCCTGGATCTTCGAGTGAGTTTAATGAGCAACTTGCCAAAGCTGGCCGTGTNGCTGATTTTTTAGAATTAGGAGAATTATTCGCNAAAGATGCTTTAGAGAGAACCGAGTCTTGTGGAGGNCACTTCAGAGAAGAATCTCAAACACCTGAAGGAGAGGCTCTTAGAGANGATAAGAATTTTAGNTTCTCCTCCGCTTGGGAATATAATGGTGAGCCTTCAAAAGCNAAGNTACATAAAGAGCAACTTAAATTTGAAGCAATAGAGGTTAAAACACGGTCTTATAAATAAAATTAATATGGATCTTACACTTAAAATATGGCGTCAAGCCANTGTTGATGNGGATGGNAAAATGGTAGATTACTCCATTTCAGACGTTTCNCCAGANATGTCTTTCTTGGAGATGATGGACATGCATAATGANCAGNTAATTAACAAGGGAGAAGACCCTGTNGCTTTTGATCATGACTGTCGAGAGGGAATTTGNGGAATGTGCTCAATGTTTATTAANGGTGAAGCNCATGGACCGGANCGACTTGTAACGACTTGTCAGCTTCANATGCGAAAATTNAAGGATGGTGATACTATNGTAATTGAGCCATTTAGAGCAAATGCATTTCCTGTAATTAAAGATTTAGCAGTAGATCGTTCTGCTTTTGATCGAATTCAACANGCGGGNGGATTTGTNAGCGTAAATACCTCTGGAAATACTCAAGATGCNAATGCAATTCCAATTGATAAGCATAATGCAGATAANGCATTTGACGCTGCGACTTGTATTGGTTGTGGTGCTTGTGTAGCAAGTTGTAAAAATGCTTCAGCTATGCTTTTTGTATCCGCTAAAGTATCACAATATGCTCTTTTACCCCAAGGAAAAGTTGAGGCTACAGATCGAGTTTTGAACATGGTGAAGCAAATGGATGAAGAGGGGTTTGGAAATTGTACCAATACTGGAGCATGTGAGGTTGAATGTCCAAAAGGAATATCTTTAGAGAATATCGCTAGAATGAATAGTGAGTATTTATATGCTAGCTTAAAAGGGTAAAATTGTATTTTAATTTTTATACATTCTAAAACTGAATCCCAATACCCACAAAGTGAATACCTGAATTAACTAGTCCTATATCTGCTATACTTCTAGTATACTGATATGAAAATTTCATTTTTTTATAGTTTAAACCNGCGATTGGAGTAAAGTGCTTATAGTTGTCTTGAACCATTTTCGCTCCATTATTATATGCTAACCTAATCTTATTTTGCCTATATGAGGAACCTAACCACAATCTTCCGTCTTTGATTAATCGATAAATTTTAAAATTTAAGTCTANACTATTATCTTGAGTTTTNTCCTCATACTGCAGGAGAANGGATGGCTCGAAATTCCANCCAGAATCNGTATAAATCTCATACTGAATAGACCCAATAAAAATCTTATTACTTTTAATATTATAGTTNATTTCTTGATCTATATTTTNCTGATTTGAAGGTGTAANTGAGATATTANGTATTGAAAACTGAATGGAAANTCNNGTAGAAACNTAGGCAATGCTGGCATCGAATGAGGTAAATTGTTTTTGATTCAAATTTTGAGCTACCAAAGGGTCTGATGTAGGTCTTTTCCAACTACTTTGGTCCAAACCAGTTCCAGAAAACCCAATACTTAAGCCAAAGGATAACTCTTGAATATTATCATTCTT
>NHFW02000009.1 GCA_002171295.2 Flavobacteriaceae bacterium TMED121 | reverse complement strand
CAATTATGGAAATATTTCTTCATGTGATGCTATTGTTACAGTAGACGCTGGTCTAGGAGTTGATAATATTTCTTTAAACACTATTAGGCTTCATCCAAATCCTACTTCTGATATAATAAATATTTCAGGTAATTTTTCAGAACTATCTTTTATCGTGTATGATTTATTAGGTAAGAAAATTTTTAAAGGGAATACTAGTCGCATAATAGATACATCAAACTTAGATAAGGGAATTTATCTTATCGAATTTTCATCAACCAATCAAAAGGCTGTACGGAAAATAATTAAAAACTAGCTTCTTACTCAATTTAATATTATTTAAATTTGTCGGCACATTTAAAATGGCCTCGTAGCATAACTGAATAGTGCACTTGATTACGGCTCAAGAGGTTGGGAGTTTGAATCTCTCCGAGGTCACTGATAGTAATANGTATTTCAGTAATGTNTTCCCAACCTTGTGGACTTGGNTTATAGATAAAAATAGGTGCATATATTTTAGGGTTTTAAATTCTTTAAAAAATATTTAAATAGCCTCAAACCAGATTAAGTAACTCAATAGGTGAGTATATTTAAACTCAATACGAAATTTATTTGCTTTCATGAATTCTTATCTTTGGAGTCAAACAAAATTTACATATGGAAAAAGCACGATTTTACCTCGTCAGACTTCCCGTAATATCTGTTGTAGTATTTTTCTTTTGTTGCATTATATCAGCGGTAATTTATCCTGGGTCTCACAAAGAAATCATTGAATATCAGTCAGAGGTTTATTCGTTTACACACAACTTTCTTAGTGAGTTAGGTAGTTTAAAGACCAATACAGATGAAACGAATCCAAANATTATTCAGGAAGACAACACCCCTTCTATGATTCTTTTCAATGNAAGTCTGATTTTAATCGGAGCCACTCTCATGCTCTTTTACGTTGAATTTAAAAGAGTGTTCACTTTGATTAAAGATTCACATAAAGCAAGATTTTATGCAAAAATTACTTTACCAGTTGGGTTATTAGCCGGTTTTTTTTACGCAGGGGTTGGTTGTGTTCCACACGACCTTCATTTTACTACCCATGTCTTTTTTGCAAATTCTGCTTTTTTAACCCTTTTCTTTCTTTGCGTACTGCATAGTATTACAGTTTTTCATTCTAATTTTATCAGTAATAACTACGTTATTGGATACATTGCCTTTTGTATTGTGCTTTTCACTTATTTATATATTATATTTTTTGGCCCACAAATTGGACCAGGAAAAATATTTAGTGAAAAAGAACTGATGTTGCAGGTTATCTCCCAAAAATCTATTGTGATAACATTTATGGCAGCAATTCTACATCAGGTGTATGGATTCAATAAGATTCTAGCCAACAAAGAATAAAATTTATTTTTTTTTCAAAAACTCGTTTATAATCTTAGGTTAAAACTAAACCACTAACTAATTATCCTATTTTTTAAATTCTAATTNTTTACATATCGAATTACTAAAAATCCTCAAAATTAATTATAGGTATAGAGGTCTATTAAGATTATGAGTTTATCTACCATATTTATGGNAGGCTCCATTTCTATGTTTTCAAATTCCGCAATTATTNCCTTATTTATTTCTATCATTTCCGGCACAGAGTTTTTGTTTTCAAAAGCTTTTTCAACTTTCTTTGATTAATCTTCTCACTCNAGATAAAAAATCATCATCACTTTAAAAATATTCTTAAGCCATTAAAAACACTCNNATANTTTATAAACATNAATAGTCTCNATAAATNNATCTACAAACGATTATTCACAATATTATTAAATATTGATCCAAACGTATAACTGATACCCATCGAAATTCGATTTTGAAAACTGGTAGATATTTGTCTTTGCCTAAGCAGTAAATCTTCAACTGATGCTTCTCCTTTAGGCAAATTAATTTGATCTCGAATAAATCTGAAATAAGCTGAAATTCTTAATGAGAGTCCACGAACTATTCTAAGGTCAATATTACTGTTTAAAGTAAGTCTATTTTGTTCAGGAAGATCTAAAAACTGGGATGCTACAAGATATGAGTATATATTACCCCACTTTTCTCTATATCTTAAATTTAAGGTAAGGGAATGATTAAACATTCTCTGAGATTCAAAATCATAGATTGTTTCNTCAATGTAATTGTAAATATTATAACCTAATTTATATGCTAAAGTTACTTCTCGGGTTAGAACCTCTTTGTAAGGAATAAAATTATATTCTATGGCAGGTGAGATATTAATTGAAGATTTAAGATTTCTAAAAGTATCNTGCCTGTATGAAGAAAAAAACCCNGTAGAAAAGTGATTTGATATACTTCTAACCAAGCTACCTGAAAAATAGAAATTTTCTCTTTCACTGCTATAACTTTGATCCCCCCCCAAAAAAAACTTTATCGAACGATCCATTTCAATGTCTGATCTTANTCTCCACATTTCAGTNACTCGATCCACCTCTAAACCTAAATTGTATTCTTCCTCATTAATNCTTTTTTCATTTTCAAAATNAAATGAGCCATAAATTTCAAATACCCAGTTATTCCAATTATCAGNATTATTGNGATCAGAAGTANTTATTTCCTTATCGAAACTAACATCAANGTAGGATTGATAATNCGTGTTTGACAAAAAAGATGCCATTCCTAATTTATAGGTATCTANTAATATTATTCTTGCTTTATTTAAGCTAATGTTTTGAGGAACTGTTACATTAATTTCGTTCTGTTTATTTAGAAAATCATTTTTCCCATTATAATTAAAGGAATAATTTCTACCACCACTTGCATTTGTAATTTCAAACACAAAAATTTCTATATCAGATAATGTCCTGTCTCTTACATAATCAAAAAAAAGAGTGTTTTGTTTTAAAAAATCATCATCACAACGACAATTTATAAAAACTTTTATTTTTTCATTTTGACTNAAAGCAGATGTAAATAGAAAAAAAGAAAAAAGAAAAAAAACACTTCTCATTTAGTTGATGGCTAATTATACTCAATTTAATTAAATTTTTAATAATAGGGTTAAAATATAAATTCCAAAACGTATNATTATCCTAAAATATCATATTTNAAAAAAGANCTAAAAACNATAAAAAAAACTAAAAAATTGGGCAAAAATGAGTAAAAAACAACTAAAATGATTCAAAAATGAGCAAATATTGAATAATATAGTTTATCTAAAAAGTAATTTTTTGGAGAATATTTGCATTTTTTATAATAAATTTTACCCGAGAAAATGTTAGGAAGAATTAGTTGTATTCAATGAAAAATAATGTGTAATAATATTAATGATATAAGCATCAATAAACCAAATCGTTTTATTTTTTTGGAGCCCGATTTAAACAACTCTATGGGATTTTTAAAATTGGTTTTTGAAAANATATAAATCAAAATAAAACCCAGNAAAATAATCCACATTGCCCTTACAAAATAATTCATCTCTGGAAAAAAAGATATGAACANGAACTGAAAAATGATAGTTCCCAAGAATGTGGTAAATGTTATTCTGTGATTTGGAGCTACTAAAAAAACAGCTGCACAGATGATCACTACAATACCACAATTGATAAAGTAGCGAATCTCATTTAGAGTATGAGTAAAGGCGGTATTAGGATCAGAAAATTTAATATAAAGTAATAGTATACCAACTGTGACCCCTGTGACAAAACTAAATAAAATTGCTCGTCTTCCTGCNTCAACTATTTGTTTATCAGAGGCCCCCTTATTAAGATATTCTTTATAAANNTCAATCGACCATAGGGTAGCCAATGAATTGAATGTAGAATCCACTGTACTCATTAGTGAGGCAAATAAACCNCAAAGTACCAAACCTTTTGCTCCTATCGGAAGGTAGGTGTTTACAAGATACGGAAATGACATATCAGGATCCGANAGGCCATTCTCTCCCAATATTCCGAATAAAGCAATACCTGGGACGACTATAATTACAGCCATAACATATTTCATTAGTCCTCCGACCATTAGACCAATTTGTGCGTGTCTAATNTTTTTGGCAGCCAGCGATCGCTGAACAATTGATTGATTTGCACACCAATAATTTATATTCAATAAGAAAAGACCGAAAATATGAGTCCATGGTAACTTTTCGTGATCCGAGGGAAGATGAAGATGCATCAATTTTGGTGTCTTGATATATAATTGAGACCAGCCCCCCAAATGGTGAACCGCCATNAGTAATACAACCATTCCTCCAGATAATAAGACTANAAACTGGATGATATCTGTTCGAACAACGGCACTAAGTCCACCTAGATAAGTATATATAGCTGAAAATAATCCTAATAACAAAATCAAAATGGTAATCCTGGTAAGCCTATCTTTATGTAATAGGGATAAATACTCTCCAAAAACGATNTCAGCAGCATAAGCTCCCCAAAATAGTGCTGCTCCAATGGTAATAGTTGAAAACAATGAAATATTCGCCAGTGAATAAATTAAAGCCACGTTTTTACCAAGACGTTTTTTGATGAATTGAGTAATAGTTATAATCTTATCTCTAAGATAATAAGGAATAAATATAAAAGATGCCAACAGAATACCTTGAACAGCATTGATNTCCAGGCTAGCTTGAGCCAACCCATACAGATAGGCTGATCCCATCATNCCCAAGAATTGATATCCCTCAACATTAGTAGCAATAGTNGAAATGGCAATTGAAGGCCATTTTAAACTTCTAGAACTTAAAAAATACTCTTCACTGGTTAACTCTTTTTTTTGCCTTCCTGATATCGCCGCAATCATGACTAATAAGAAGTAAGCAACAACTATGAATAAATCAATCATGTTAAACCCTAATTCCCACAGCCAAAGGAGTCTGAGGCCCATTTTTTATAATCCTACCTTGCTCATGAGGCATGGAAAAAGTTNTTAATCTAGGTAAGACTAATTCTGCAAATCTATTACATTCGTCTATGTGAGGATAGCCAGACAAAATAAATGACCGTATGCCCATTTCCATGTAGCGATTCAATTTTTCAATAATTTGATCAGGATTTCCTACTAAGGCTGCTCCACATCCGGATCGAGCCTTTCCAATACCNGTCCATAAATTAGGTTCAATATAACCATCAGGTGAAGATTTATCTCTCATTTTTTCTTGACGACTTACCCCGTAAGATTTGGCATCTAATGAACGATCTCTCAGTTCTCTTCCNATCTCTAAATCAAGTTTAGATATTATACTTTCTGCATATTTGTTGGCCTCCTCTTCTGTCTCTCTTACCACNACATGAACCCGAAGTCCGAAGTCAACAGATCTGTTAAATTTAGCNGCCTTTTCAGACATATTCTCCATCAACCCTCTTAAGTTATCTTCTGTCTCTGGCCACATTAGATATACATCACAATGTTCTGCACAAAGCTCTAAAGCTGGTGGAGAGTAACCTCCAAAATACAACAACGGTCCTCCAATCTGATAGGGTTTAACAGGGTTAGTGGGGAGTTTAAGATTATAAAAATTCCCAGTGAAATTTATTTCCTCTTTTGTCCAAGCTTGTTTTAAGATTTCAATTACCTCTCTTGACCGATTATATCTATCCTCTGATGGAAGGTTCTCTCCTGGCAAATTAGATGAAATAATGTTTATTGTTAGCCTGCCTTCAAGAATATGATCGATAGTGGTTAAAGTCCTGGCCAACATTGGCGGATAAACCTCACCACATCGAATTGCTGCCAAAATATTTATATTTTTAGTCATTGGGGATACAGCCGATACAAAAGGGATGGTATCCTGTCCAACTTGATAAGATGATGGGCACAAAATATTACGGTAACCCAATTTATCTGCGTTTAATAAAATATTGGAAGTATTTTCCCAGTTACTTTTATATTTCATATTGCGCTCTCCCAAATACCTGTCATCACCATCACAAATAGGAGCAAACCAAGAAACCTCAGCGCCATCAAGTTTTTCAGATCTTATTTGTATTTTTTTTGACATTTTTTAAAAGTTTTTAAAATCATGCAATTTCTTTTCCTGAAGCTGCCTGCCAAAGTAAATACCAATCTTCATGTGTTATATTAATTTTTAAACTGTCATTTGCACTTTTAATTCTTGATAATTTTGATGTACCCAATACAGGGATAATTCCTGTAGGATGTTTTCGTAACCATGCTAACAAAATTTGATCTGCACCAGCATTGTATTTTTCACACAATAGTGATATTTGTTTTTGGATTTTCATTATGGATTGGTCATTTGATTTTTTTAATAGTACTCCCCCACCCATGGGCGACCATGCCAGAGGTTTAATCCTATACTTTTGACATTGATCTAAAACTCCATCTTCAAATGACTTTCTATTTAATAACGATATTTCAACTTGATGGGTTATTAGTGGAAAAATTCCATGTAATAAATCAAATTGAGAAGTTGAGAAATTTGAGACACCAAAGTGATTCACTTTTCCTTCTCTCTCAAGCTCAATAAAGGTATCAGCTATATCATAAGGATCAAATAAGAAGTCAGGTCGATGTAATAATAGTGTGTCAATATATTCGGTTTGAAGAGCAGTCAAGGAGTTCTCTACAGAACTCTTAATGTGTTTTTTTGTAAGGTCATAAGATTTTATTTTTTGTTTGGGGCGGTTTTCAGATACCATTTTAATACCACATTTAGTGGTAATTCTAATTTGATTCCTTAAATCTGATCTGATCTTTAGAACTGCACCAAAGTCAGACTCAGTAGTATATGAACCATATATATCCGCATGATCAAAATCCACCAATTCATTTTCAATGCACCCTTCTACAAATTTTTCAATTTGAGAACTCGACATATTACAGCCCCATTTTCCTAGTCGCATAGTTCCTAACATAAAGGAAGAGGTAATGTATTCTTTGATTGAGGATTTGGGATTTTTTGTCATATATTTTTTGCTTTTAGGGGGGATTTAATTAAAAATAGATTCCTTTTTGATACAGAATACAAATCGAATATAAAATCATATTTCTAAAAAAGGATATAACCTAGTGAGATTTCATAGCTTTTGGGACAAGCGGATTCATTACCCAAAACCAAAGGGGTGGGACTAAGCTTAACAATATTGATGTCGGATATCCATAAGGGAGTGAAGGACTTTCTTCATGGCTTTTAAGGGTTTGGTATTTTTTGGAAGATTTATAATGATGATCACTATGTCTCGTTAGTTCATATAATGTGATTCGGCCAATATTAAAGTTTGAATTCCAAGAGTGATATGGTTGTACCCTTTCATAACGACCAAATTCGGTTTTAAATCTACGTAACCCATAATGTTCTATATAATTTATACATTCCAAAAACAAGAAAGCTACTACCCCAATTATAATAGCAATCACCACAACCTTGGGTGAAAATAATCTGTATATAATAAGTAAGTAGAATGGTTGAATCAAGTGATACCATAGCATATCGTTTTTAATTGATAAAAAAGATAAACCTTGGCGATTTAACATTTCAATTTGAATCTTCCAAGCGCTTTTATATTGTCTGGTAACTGATGTAAACCAAAAAGAGTATAAAGTCTGATTGAATCGAGCCGAGGCGCCATCTTGAGGAGTAGCGACATTTAAATGGTGACCAAAATTATGTTCTATGTAAAAGTGCATATACAAGCAAGGCATATATAGTATTTTACTAAAAAAACGTTCAAAATATGGAGTACGGTGTCCTAGTTCATGTGCTACATTGATACCATTGGTCGCAAGTAGGATTCCAGCAGATAATACTAAACCTACAATCTCAAAAACTTGATAATTATACAATTGAATATTTGAATAAAATATAAATAACAAGCCAAAAACAATTGGGATATTTAAATATAGCATCAAATCAAAAACCCATTTTGTTTTTTTGTAAGAGGCGTCTTCCTCGGAAAGGTTTTCTTTTGATTCTCCAGTTAAAACATCTAAAATAGGAATCACTAAAAAAGCATAAAAAACAGTCGAGTAAGTCCAAATACCTGTCGATATAAATGAAATATAAGCAGATGCTGGAATGGTATATGCAAAAATATATTTTAAGTCTTTCATTTAAGATTTAATTATAGCTGAACATAACTATTTAGATGCATAGATCATATTCAATTTATTATCAGAAAGTATTTCGTCTTCATTATGTATTTTAAAATTATATTTTTTTAAGGTACTTAATATAGAAAATACACTTTGCCCATCCACAGGGTGACATTCCATAATTATTTTTTTAACGATTTTCAGGAATGATTCATCTTTTTGAAATATTTCAAACTCGGCGCCCTCACAATCGATTTTCAAAAAATCAATTTTTTTTATTTTTTCTTTCTTACAAAAATCAGATAGTTTGATGGCCTCAATTTTTACTTCCTTTTTTCTTTCAACATTTTTTATAAAAGAATTACCTCCAGAATTCTTCGAATTGACGTAGAAAAATTTTTTTCCGTTTTCTCCGGCAATACCGTAGTTTAATGTTTTAATATTTGACTTTTTATTCAAGTCTCTATGAAATTTTAATCTATTAAAGTTATCTTGAAAAGGCTCAAATGAAAAAATTTTTCCAGACTTATTATTTTCTGCAGCATAAGTACTAAATATACCAACATGAGCTCCAATATCGATCACTAAATCTCCATCCTCTACTTTCACCCCAAATTGATTATACATGTTTTTTAACCAAACTTCTTTTAAGACGGTTTTATCTGCAACTCTTCCTCTTAGTTTGTATTTTATATTATTTTTTAATTCTATGGAAACAATAAACCCCTTAGGGGCGATTTTAAGTAGATAATATTTGAATTTATTTTTAAATATATCCTTGTTTAAAAACGGATTTTTAACCATTAGACTTAGTTTGTANCAAAATANTATTTGTTAATTAAAAAACAAAATAGATTCAATTTAATATTTATTTATTTGTATNAATTAACGATTCACAATATAACGATTTAAATAAAAACTTAATCCTTATGTTTTTGTTGATCACCAATTTTTTAAGTTCTTTTTAAATTCTGTTAAGCAATAATTTTTCAGTTTAATTATTAGNAATTAAGCTTTAAAGTTCGCCCAAAATTATATTCACTATATTTAATTGAAATATAAAAACAAACAAATGGACGATATAAATGGGTTACTTAATGAACATATTAGTGCGATAAATACGGTCTGGGTTGCACTATGCGCAGCACTTATATTTTTTATGGAAGCTGGGTTTGCTCTTCTTGAAGCAGGCTTTATACGAGCAAAAAATGCAATGAGCATTATAGCCAAAGTTATTATCGATATAACTTTTGGAGGTGTTGCTTTTTTTGTTTTAGGATTCGGTATTGCCTATGGTGTATCAAATGGATGGGTAGCATTTGACTTTGGAATAATAGAAAGAGATTTAGGCCTAGATCTTACGGTCTCAAATCAATTATTTTGGTTTATTCAGCTGGGATTTGCTATTGCGGCTATTTCAATAGTATCAGGTGCTTTGGCAGAAAGAATGAAACTGTGGTCTTATGCGATATTAGTTGTCTGTTTCTGTGGATTTATGTATCCTTTAATTGCCAATTGGGTATGGAACCCTCAAGGATGGTTGGCTATTAGAGGTTTTAACGATTTTGCTGGTTCAGCAGCTGTTCATGCAATGGGTGGGTTTTCAGCGCTCGCTGCAGCTATGGTTCTAGGACCTAGAATTGGAAAATATTCAAAGGATGGAACTTCTAATACAATTCCTGGTCATAATTTACCATTGGCATCTGTTGGAGCTTTTATATTATGGTTTGGGTGGTTTGGATTTAACCCAGGCTCAACTTTGGGAGCAGTTGGAAACTGGGAATTGATTGGTTCTGTTGTTGTAAATACTTTTTTAGCTTCTGCTTCAGGTGGAATCGCTACTATGTTTTACACCTATTATTCTTATGGGAAAATAGATATAACTATGGTCATCAATGGAATTTTAGCTGGACTTGTTTCAATTACCGCAGGCTGTAATGTAGTAGACCCCATGTCTGCAATTATAATAGGTTTTATTGCAGGAATATTAGTTGATGTCGCTGTTTTATTTTTTGATAAAATAAAAATTGATGACCCGGTAGGTGCCATTGCCGTTCACGGAATTAATGGACTCTTTGGAACTATTGCAGTGGGTCTTTTCGCTAGTGAAGGAGGATTATTTTTTGGCGGTTCGACTGATTTACTAATAACCCAAATAATAGGTGTTTTTACCATTATAATCTTTTCTTTTAGTATTACTTTCATATTGATGAAAATTTTAAAAAANATAGTTGGTATTAGAATTACAAGCCAAGAAGAAGAAGCGGGTATAGATTCAGTTTCCTTTGGAGTTAAATCATATTCTAACGAATAATTAAAAATATAAAAAATGAAAAAAATTGAAGCAATAATCCGTAAATCAAAATTTACTGAGGTCAAACAAGCCCTACATAATGTAGAAGTTAATTTCTTTAGCTATTGGGATGTCACTGGCGTTGGGAACGAAAAAGAAGGTCACGTCTATAGAGGAATTACTTACAGTACCTCAGAAATACAAAGACGTTATCTCTCTATTGTTGTAAATGATGAATTTGTTCAAAGGACAATAGATGCGATATTGAAGTCCGCTGCAACTGATCAAGTTGGTGATGGGAAAGTTTTTATATCTCCGGTTGAACAGGCTTACAGAATTAGAACTGGAGAAAAAGGAGGAAAGTCTTTAAATTAATTAAATAATGACCGAAANATTAAACCATCAAAGAAACTAAGGTTTTACTTGTAGTTGCTTGATATGGTATTATTGACTATGTTCCTTCTGTAGAACGATGAGTTTAGTTTAAAAAGACCACTAATCATTTGCTCACAAAATGTTAGTGATATATCCAATATTTAATGATAAAAAATACCTTAGCCCGCTGTTATCAAAATTCAGATGTAAAAGTCATTATGGATATATAGATAGGGATTAAATAAAACCAATATTTGAAAATGAATAAATTATAAAACACTAAGTTTGCACTCGCTTAAAACGAGAAGGGTAAATAATTTTTGATCTTTCCTTATTTAGGTCAAACGGCACCAACACTAATTATTTTCAAATAAAACTTCAGGATTACATTCACCCATTAACATGAGAGGAAAAAACAAAAAAAGTTATCCCCCACGAAAAAAAAATAGTAGAAAACGAAACAGTAANAATGAAGCTTCTAACAGGAATCAAAGAATTCCTACAACAAGAAAATCAGGTGGTGATAATAAAAAAAGTGATTCGAGAGAAAATCGAAATANAGGAGAAACCTCTCAAAGGGCAAGTAGAAGAAGTGCAAGGCCAAGCCAGAGAGGAAGATTTAGAGGAAGATCTGGAGGTGGATTCAAAAAGTCAGACCTAGATCCAAGCACTCTGGTCAACAAAACTATTAAAGTTAAAGAAGGGGAAAAGGAAATCAAAACACGTGCTTTTGCGAAGCTTGATATACATTCCCTGCTTCAGGAAAAAATCAAAAGAAAAGGTTATGANTTTACTACCGAAATTCAGGACAAAACTTTTGAATTACTATCAAGTGGTGACAGCGTTATTGGAATTGCCAATACAGGTACAGGTAAAACAGGGGCCTTTCTTATTCCTATCATTAATCGACTAATTATCGATAAAAAAAGTCATAAAACATTGGTTCTAGTCCCCACAAGGGAGTTAGCGCAGCAAGTAGAACAGGAATTTAAGAGCCTAAGTAAAGGATTAAAAATATTCAGTAGTTTTTTTATTGGAGGTACAAGTATCAATAAAGATTTAGATAAACTTAGAAGGATAAATCATGTAATTATAGGTACACCTGGAAGGATTAATGATATGATTAACCGTCGTGCACTTAAACTTAATGATTTTTCGAACTTGGTTTTGGATGAATTTGATACAATGCTCGATATGGGTTTTCTTAAAGAAGTGCAAAAGATTATTGACCAAATGCACAAAAGGAGACAAACCATTCTTTTTTCAGCAACTGAAAATGCAAAACAGAAAGGCATCATTAATGGTATTGTCAGTGACTATAAAAGAGTGAGGGTTTCAGATGGTCAAGCAAATACTGACAATATTTATCAAGAGGTTATAAAAACAAAAGGTGATGATCAAAAAATTGAAATTTTATTAGATCTTCTAAGCAANCAAGCCTTTAAAAAAGTTCTAATTTTTTCAGAAACAAAAAGACAGGTTTCCAAACTTTGTCGTCAATTAAAAAAACTCCAAGTAAAAGTAGACGAGATCCATGGTGACAAGTCACAACAATACCGTTCAAAGGCAATTCAAAAATTTAAATCCGGTAATGTTCAAGTTCTAGTTGCCACCGATGTTGCCTCTAGGGGGATAGATATAGATAACATAACTCATGTGATCAATTACAGAATTCCAAACTCCAGGGAGAGCTATATTCATAGAATAGGAAGAACAGGGCGTGCAGGAAAAGAAGGGTCTGCAATTACTTTTTTGTAATGTAAAAATTAGTTTTTTTCAGTTTTTTTTATATTTAATAACCAATAAATCAAAAATGAAGATAAATAGATTTAGCCTTTACACAGTTTTCTCTGTATTGTTTATTATCAAAAATATTAATGCCCAAATCTTTGAATTAAATTCTCCGAATCAAAAAATTAATATTAAGATTAATACAGTTAATCAGCTTTCAATGAATGTTTTCTTTGAAGAAAAAAAAATAATTGAGAAAACGCCAATCAGTATTAAGTTAAGCGATGGAAGGACCCTAGGACTTTTTCCTAAATTAAAAAGCTCAAAAACAGAAAAAGTAAACGACATTACTGAGATAACTATACCTAACAAAGACAAAGTCGTTAATGATAANTACAGCGAGCTAATCTTAAGTTTTAGTATGAATTATCANGTGATTTTTAGAGCTTATAATGAAGGATTTGCCTATCGATTTATAGACTTAGACAAAAAACCTAAAAAAATTATAGGTGAAAAAATGGATTTAAGTTTACCTGAAAAATCTACCACCTATTTCCCATGGGAGACATCCATGTACTCTAATAACGAACGACTGTATAATAATACAGATGTTTCCAAATTAAAAAAAGGGAATTTCTGTAGCTTGCCAGTCCTTTTTGAAACTAATGGAGTAAAACTATTATTTACTGAAACAGCTGTTTTAGATTATCCTATAATGTATTTAGAGAAGAAAGGAAAAAATACTTTTGCTACTAAGATTCCAAAATATGTTTTAGAAGCTATTCCTAATCAAGATTGGAGACCAGATCGTAATGAAATTATTACGAAAGAGGCAGACTATATTGCCAAGATCANTGGGAAAAAAACATTTCCTTGGAGATTGTTTATTATATCTGATAATGATGCGACTTTTGTTGAAAGTAATCTTGTTGCACAACTTTCGGGAAAATCTAAAATAAAGGATCCTTCATGGATAAAACCAGGAAAAGTAGCATGGGATTGGTGGAATGCCAATAATATAACTGGTGTAGATTTTATAAGTGGAATCAATCAACAGACCTATAAATATTATATTGATTTTGCGGCAGACAATGGTTTAGAATACGTGATTCTGGATGAGGGTTGGACAAAGTCAACTACTGAAATTTATGAATCCAATCCATATATTAATATTGAAGAATTAATTGCATATAGTAAAAGAAAAAATGTAGGTATTATACTATGGGTTTTATGGAAACCCCTAGATGAAGATACAGACGGACTACTCAAGTTATATTCCAGATGGGGAGCTAAGGGTATTAAGGTTGACTTTATGCAAAGGGGAGATCAGTATATGGTTAATTCATATGAAAGAATAGCTAAAGTAGCCGCAAAATATAAATTATTAGTGGATTATCATGGAGCATTTAAACCCTCTGGTATTGAACGAGTTTGGCCAAATCTCCTTACCTATGAAGGGGTTATGGGTAACGAACAAGTAAAATGGGAAGTAAAACATTTTCCCTATTCAAAAACTTCTTTTCCTATAGACCCTGAACATAATCTGACTATTCCATTTATCCGAATGGCAGCAGGGCCAATGGATTTTACCCCTGGGGCAATGACCAATATCAATAAACCCCAAAACATGAAGGCTAACTTTAATAAACCAATGACCCTGGGTACGAGAGCACATCAGGTAGCCATGTATACTGTTTTTGAATCCCCAATACAAATGCTTTGTGATTCACCTTCTGTTTATAAAAGGGAACAAGAGACGGTTGACTTTATCAAACAAATCCCAACCACGTGGGACCAAACAAAAGTTTTAAAAGCAGCAATAAGTGATTACCTAGTAGTGGTAAGAAAAAAAGACGAAAAATGGTATCTCGGGGCTATGACAGATAACACCGAGAGAAATTTCGATGTAAAGCTTTCCTTCTTAAATCCAAATACTCAATATAAAATTCAGATATTCAAAGATGGAAAAAATGCTGATAAAAATGCAATGGATTACAAATTCGAAACAGTAGAGCTAGACTCACAATCAACAATTCATATTCCATTGGCTCGAGGTGGAGGATATTCAGCTATTTTTGAGAAAATTAATTAATCTATGCTAGAGATTTCTTTGTTCCAGCCCGATAAAAACTCAATGATTGGTCTCAATTTAATCGCATGCTTTGTAAGGGAATACTCAACCTTGGGAGGAATTTGACTATATTTTTTTCTAATCACTAAGCCATCTTTTTCCATCTGTTTGAGTTGGTCAGATAAAACCTTTCGAGAGAGGGTCGGAATAAGTTCAGATAAAGCTGAAAAACGCATTTTACCCTCCATTAATCTATAAAGTATTGGTAGTTTCCATTTACCTCCTAAAATCTTCATCACATTGGTTATGTGACAAGATGAAGTTTCTTTTCTACACATCGTATCAACAAATTACAAAAAAAAAATTAAAAATAGTTTCTTAGTTACATAAGGTAACTTGTAAAGAATTACCTTTGTAATGAACTTATTAACTATGAACCAAATCAAAAAATCTTACGCAGTAAAGTGGGGCTCTTTTGTTGTAAAAAACAAATGGACCGTACTTATTTTTTCAATCATCTTAGCTTTAAGCCTGGCCTCACAGGGTAAAATGGAATTTGATGGCGACTACCATGTTTTCTTTAGTAAATCAAATCCAGAATTGGAAGCCTTCGATGCATTGCAGGAAAAGTACTCCAAGGTAGACAACATTATTATGGTTTTGGCCCCAAAAAACAAAAACGTTTTTACTAAAGAAAACTTAATTGCCATAGAGGAATTAACTGCCGATGCTTGGAATACGCCTTACTCCTCCAGAGTCGATGCATTAACGAATTATCAGCATACGCGAGCAGAAGGAGATGATTTATATGTTGAGGATTTATCATATGAGTCTGAAGGTCTTACCATTGAAAAAGTTGAAGAAATAAAAAATATTGCGTTGAACGACCCGGTTTTAGTTCACCGATTAGTAAATAAAGAGGGAAGCGTTGCAGCCATCAACATAACAGTTCGTCTACCCGGTTTAGACAGTGCAAAAGAAATTCCAGAAATTACTGAGGCCAACCGTGCAATGATCGCAGCATTTAAAGAAAAGTATTCTCAATTTGATGTTTACGTTTCAGGAAATGTTCCTTTGAGTACTGCATTTTTCGAATCATCTCAAAATGATCTAGAACTTATTGGAATCATGTTTTTGATTGTAATTGCAGTTACCTTGCTACTGACAAGAAATATTTTTGCTACTCTTGCTACATTAGTGGTAGTCATGTTATCTATCATGAGTGCTGTAGGGTTTATCGGTTTAAGTGGAATCAAACTAACAGCTCCTTCATCTGTTTTTCCAACCATGATTCTCACTTTGGCTGTTGCAGATAGTATTCACATCTTGGTGACTCTATTGCAAAAATTTAGAAAAGAAGGATATCAAAAAAAGCAAGCGATTATTGAAAGTATGCGTCTCAATTTCATGCCAGTTTTTATAACCAGTTTGACTACAATAGTTGGATTTTTAACTTTAAATTTTGGCGAGGTGCCCCCATTTTGGCATTTGGGAAATATTACTGCATTTGGGATGTGTATGGCATTTTTATACTCTACNACTACCCTACCTGCTTTGATGGCTATTTTCCCTATTTGGAGAGGCTCAAAGAAAGAGGTTACAGATAAAAAAGCTACCTTTTACAATCAGTTGGGTCAATTTATTGTAAAGCAACCCGTTCGCCTAACAGTAATTTCCTCGTGCTTTATTTTGTCNATGACATTTCTTGCGCTTCAAAATGTCTTCAATGATAGTTTTGTTGATTATTTTGATGAAACGGTAAAATTTAGAACCGATAGTGATTTTATAAATAACAATCTTACCGGTATATACAATGCGGAGTTCTCTATNGGAAGTGGTGAAAGTGGAGGAATCAATAATCCAGATTATTTAGAAAAATTAAATGCCTTTGAAAAGTGGCTTCATCTNCAAGAGGAAGTAATTCATGTAAATTCTTTTGCTGAGGTAACCAGAAAGATAAATAAATCTATGCACGGCGACGATGAATCATACTATAAAGTACCTACAAACCGACAGGAAGCAGCTCAGTATTTGTTGCTTTATGAACTTTCTCTTCCTTTTGGTTTGGATTTAAATAATCAAATAAACGTTGATAAATCGGAAACCAGATTGAATGTAGTATTACAAAATATCGGAAGTAAGAAAATGTTAGAGTTCACAAAAAGAGCTGAAAATTGGCTGAAAAAAAATACTCCAAATTATATGCATGCGATAGGAGTTAGTCCCACGGTAATGTTCGCAAAACTCGGTTTTCGTCAAGCCGATGGTATGATTAAAGGAAATATCATTGCTCTATTATTAATTTCACTTGTTTTGATGATCGCTCTAAAGAGTTTTAAAATGGGAGCAATCAGTTTGATTCCCAACCTAGCACCAGTGATTGTAGGTTTTGGATTTTGGGCACTCTATCTAGGCGAAATAAATACCGGAATGGTTGTTGTTTTTGGAATGACATTGGGCATTATAGTCGATGACACCGTTCACTTCATGAGTAAATTTCTTAGAGCAAGAAGAGAATTAAACTATAATGCTAAGGACTCTGTAATTTATGCCTTTGAAACAGTTGGAAGAGCCTTGGTCATAACCACAATTGTATTGGTTGCAGGTTTTACAGTACTATCCACATCACCATTTGCACTGAACAGTTATATGGCAAGAATTACAGTAGTAATCATTAGTTCTGCATTAGTGATCGATTTTATTCTACTGCCTTCAATCCTTGTATTATTATATAAAGAAAAATCGATATTAAAAGAAGCATAATTTAATAACTATATTTATAAAAAATGAATAAACTAATTTTTACACTATTATTATTTTCTCCACTAATCGTTATTTCTCAAACGGCTGAAGAAAAAGGATACCAAATTGTTTCAAAGGCAATCGATGCTGATAGGGGTTTTGGAAGTTCTAGCGTTGATTTGAAAATGGTATTGAAAAATAAAAATGGACAAATGAGGGAGAGAACGCTAAGTAATAAAACACTTGAATTAGATGAAGACGGAGATAAGTCAATGATTGTTTTTACTAGTCCAAAAGATATAAAAGGGACTTCAACGTTAACGTTCACCCATAAAGTTGGTGCAGATGACCAATGGCTATTTTTGCCATCTATTCAGCGAACAAAGCGTATTTCTTCAAGTAATAAGTCAGGGCCTTTTGTAGGAAGTGAATTCGCCTATGAAGACCTCTCATCTATCGAGTTAGAGAAAAACACATATAAATTCATAAAACAGGATGGAGACTTTTTATATATTGAACAAGATCCTGTGGATCCTAAATCAGGTTATAAAAAAAGAGTAGCCGTTTATAATAAAGCCAAAGGGTACCGTCTAGAAACTATTGAATTTTTCGATAGAAAAGGAGCGCTTTTAAAAACTTTGAAATATCTAGATTATAAAATTTACAAAAATAAATTTTGGAGAGCCAGTAAATTCGAAATGGTAAATCATCAAAGTAAAAAAGAAACACAATTATTTTTTCAAAATTATAATTTTGAAGTAAATCTAAAAGAAAGTGATTTTACTGAGATTGCTTTGCGAAGATCTTCTAACTAATTTAATTAGATAAACACAAAAAATAGCCCCATAAAAGGGGCTTTGTTTTTAGTAAGATGAACAAATCCCAGCTTATTATAATTTTTATTTTTTTTAGTGGTATTTTTCTATTTGCTCAGAAGGACATAATCGACATCTCCACAGAATGGGAATTAAGTCGTGAAAGTCGCTATTTCTTCGATACTCCTCAGTTTGAAAATCAATTAAATTATTATCCATCTTTCGGTATTCAGCCAACATATAAATTTAAGTGGAATGAGGGCTATGAAAATTTTATTTTCTCTTTCTATTATAATTTGGATAGAGATAAAAATAGAACCTACTATGATTTAAGAGAGATGTATTACCAAAAGGCTAACAATAATTGGGAGCTAAATATAGGTTTTAAAAAAGTTTTTTGGGGCGTTACAGAAAGTTGTCATTTAGTGGATATTGTGAATCAAACAGATGCCCTAAAAAGTTTTGATGGGGAAGAAAAGTTAGGACAACCAATGATTCAGTTAAGTTGGTTTTTATCGGGAATTGGCTCCTTAGATTTATTCTACCTACCCTATCATCGTAAAAGAGGATTCCCTGGAGAAAAAGGAAGATTTCGATTTAATAACGTCCTCGATTCTGATGATATTGAATACGAAAGTGGAAGAGAAGAATTTAATACAGATTTTGCTGCTCGTTGGAAGCACTATTTTGGAGCTTTTGATATTGGTCTCTCCTATTTTACAGGAAACGGTCGAGAGCCGTATTTTAAGTTTGATGAAAAAAATAATATCCAAGCATATTACCCACTTATTGATCAATATGGGATAGACCTACAAATTACTGCAGGAGCATTATTATTGAAATTTGAATCAATTTATAGAACCGCAAAAGAACAGCAATTTTTTGCTATGGATGCAGGGTTTGAATTTACCTTCTCTAATGTTGATAATAATGGACTCGATATAGGAGTTTTAGCTGAGTATCTTTATGATGAACGTGGAGACTGGGCCCTTAGTGGACTACAAGATGATATTTTTTATGGAAGCAGATTGGCTTTTAATGATTCTCAGGATACTTCATTAATAGCCGGGGGTATTCATGATTTTGAAACCAGCTCCAACCTATTTACTCTGGAGGCAACACGTCGATTTAAAAATAATATGCTTGTCTCACTGGAGGGAAGAATTTTTAGTGGAGTTTCAGATAAGGAGCTATTCCTATTGTTTTTTAGACAGGATAGTTATTTTAGAATTTCGGTTTCTAAGTATTATTAAGAGTTAATAATTTATTAAGAACCTGAAAATTTAAACGGACATAAATTTAACAAATAAAATCATTAGTGATTAGTTATACTGGAGGGGAGTCCCTCCTTTTTTTTTAAATTTAATTTTTATTTGATTGAATTTCTTTTTCTATCGGTTTCATCCAAAAAAACTTTTCTAAGCCTCAAGTAATTTGGTGTTGCCTCAACATACTCATCGGATTGTATGTATTCTAATGCCTCTTCCAGAGAAAATTTAATCGGCGGAGCCAAGTTCACTTTTTCGTCACTTCCCGAAGCCCTTACATTAGACAGTTTTTTTGTTTTAGTCACATTTACCACCAAGTCATCAGGCCGGGAATTCTCACCTATTACTTGACCAGTGTAGACTTCTTCGTTGGGGTTAATAAAAAATTTTCCACGCTCTTGTAACTTATCCAAAGAGTAAGGAATTGCACTTCCTTTTTCCATAGAAATTAATGAGCCATTAGTTCTGCCAGGTATTTCGCCTTTAAATGGTTGGAATTCCATAAATCGGTGATTCATTATTCCTTGACCAGCGGTATTAGTCAATAATTGATTTCTCAGCCCTATAATTCCTCTAGATGGTATTATAAATTCACAAAGCATACGATCTCCTTTATTTTCTATACTAACCATTTCTCCTCTGCGGTTACTTACCATTTCAATAGCTCTTCCTGATAGGTTTTCTGGCAAATCAATGGTAAGGGTTTCAATTGGTTCGCATTTAACGCCATCGATTAGTTTGATAATCACTTGAGGTTGTCCTATTTGAAGCTCATAGCCTTCTCTTCGCATAGTTTCTATCAAAACAGACAGATGCATTACTCCACGGCCGAAAACTAAAAATTTATCGGCCGAACCTGTATCCTCAAGGCGTAATGCAAGATTTCGCTCTAGTTCTTGTTCTAAACGATCTTTAATATGTCGAGAAGTGACAAATTTACCATCCTTACCAAAAAACGGTGAGTCGTTAATGGTAAAAAGCATACTCATTGTCGGTTCATCAATTGCGATTGCAGGGAGCGCTTGCGGATCTATTGGATCAGCAATAGTGTCTCCAATATTAAAATCTTCTAAACCGATGACAGCACAAATATCNCCCGCCNNAACATGATCAACTTTTCTTCTTCCTAAACCATCAAAAACATTAAGTTCCTTAATTTTTGATTTTATTATTTTACCCTCACGATCTATCAAACAAACGTTCATATTGGATTTTAGAACACCTCGATTTAACCTTCCAATCGCTACCCTACCTGTGTAGGGGGAATAGTCTAAAGAAGTAACAAGCATTTGAGTATTTCCTTCTTTGATAACTGGAGAGGGAACGTGGTCAAGGACAGTATCTAAAAGTGGTCCGATGGAATCAGTAGGATTTTTCCAGTCCTCCCCCATCCAATTATTTTTAGCCGATCCATAAATAACTGGAAAGTCTAATTGCCATTCTTCAGCGCCTAAATCAAACATCAAATCAAAAACAGATTCGTGTACTTCCTCTGGGCGGCAATTCTCCTTGTCTACTTTATTAATGACTACCAATGGCTTTAATTTTAAATCCAAAGCCTTTTTCAATACAAAACGTGTTTGTGGCATAGGTCCCTCAAAAGCATCAACAAGTAAAATTGCAGCATCAGCCATATTTAAAACCCTTTCTACCTCACCTCCAAAATCTGCGTGACCAGGTGTATCAATAATATTAATTTTAACACCTTTGTAGTTTACAGATACATTTTTTGATAAAATGGTAATTCCTCTTTCCCTTTCAAGATCATTATTGTCCAAAATAAGCTCCCCCTTATTTTGATTATCGCGAAACAGTTGGCAATGGAACATGATCTTATCAACGAGAGTTGTTTTGCCGTGGTCGACATGAGCGATAATTGCAATATTTTTAACAGTGGACATTCATCAAAATTTAAGCGGCAAAGATACTTTTATATCTCCAGCTTTAGCTTTTTAAATTTTAGTAATTATAATTTTAAGGACATTGGTTATTTAACCACAAAAGATAAAGTTTGAATTTATATATAATAACCAATCCATCTGTTAAAAAATTTTAAATTTGTTTGCAGTTAAAGAATTTAAACTATCTCAAATTCAAAAATACTTGTCACTGGAGGTCTNGGCTATATNGGCTCTCACACCTGTGTGGAACTAATCCAACAAGGTTTTGAGGTTATTATTGCAGATGACCTATCTAACTCCTCTCTAAGTGTATTGGAGGGAATTAAAAAAATTATTGGTCGACCGGTTACATTTGTTGAAATAGATTTAAAAGATAAAAATCGTGTCGCTAAATTATTTAAGCTCCATCCAGACATTTCAGGTGTAATTCATTTTGCAGCTTCTAAAGCAGTAGGGGAAAGTATTCTAAGACCCCTTGAATACTATGAAAACAATATAGTGCCATTGCTTAACCTCCTTCAAGAAATAAAAAAAAAGATAGTTAATTTTCCTTTTATTTTCAGTTCATCGTGCACGGTTTACGGACAAGCTGATCAATTGCCAATTGATGAGCTGACTCCTACCAAAAAAGCGGAATCACCCTATGGGAACACCAAACAAATNGGAGAAGAAATTCTATATGACGAGTCAATNGCGAATAAATGTTTACGAGTAGTATCTCTGAGATATTTTAACCCTATCGGAGCACATCCCTCTAATGAAATTGGAGAATTACCCTTTGGAAAACCGCAAAATCTAGTTCCATTTATTACTCAAACTGCTGCTGGTATTCAAAAAAAATTAAGTGTTTTCGGAGATGACTATCCCACTACAGACGGTACTTGCATACGTGATTATATTCATGTAGTTGATCTTGCAAAGGCTCACATAATTGGGCTTAAGCGAATGACCGTCAAAGATCAAAATAAGAATTTTGAGGTTTNTAACTTGGGTACGGGTAGAGGAAACACAGTTTTGGAGGTGATTAAAACCTTTGAAAAAATTTCTNGTCTATCATTAAATTATGAAATTTCTACAAGAAGAAAAGGTGATATAATTAAAGCCTATGCAGATACTACAAAAGCCAATAAAGTTTTAGGATGGAAAGCTGAGCTGTCTCTTGAGGAAGCATTAATTTCAGCCTGGAGATGGGAGAAAAAAATCAGAAAACTATAAAATAAATACAATTGAAAATGAATTCTAGCTTTGAATTTTTAGATTACTTAATCTTCGGACTTTATGCACTAATGATTTTAGGAGTGGGTTTATGGGTTTCTCGAACAAAAGACGGAAAAGAAAAAAGTGCTGAAGACTATTTCTTAGCGGGTAAATCACTCCCTTGGTGGGTAATTGGTTCATCATTAATTGCCGCTAATATCTCTGCAGAGCAATTTATAGGTATGTCAGGTTCAGGTTTTGCATTAGGACTTGCAATTGCATCATACGAGTGGATGGCTGCCATCACCCTAATCATTGTAGGAAAATATTTTCTCCCTATTTTTATTGAGAAAGGACTCTACACTATTCCTGAATTTGTAGAAAAACGGTTTTCTTCAAATCTAAAAACGATCTTGGCCGTCTTTTGGATTAGTCTTTATGTTTTTGTCAATTTGGCATCCGTAATGTACTTGGGTGGTCTTGCTTTGGAGACTATAATCGGTGTCGACATGATCTATGCAGTCATAGGATTGGCTCTATTTGCTGCGGCATATTCATTGTATGGAGGGTTATCTGCTGTTGCTTGGACAGATATTATCCAGGTAGTTTTTTTGGTTTTAGGGGGCTTAGTAACTACCTATTTAGCCCTAAACACGGTTTCTCAAGGTGAGGGTGTATTAGAAGGATTTAAACAGATTTATAAAGCNGCTCCAGATCGTTTTGAAATGATTTTGGATAAGAGTAACCCTGAATACAACAACTTACCCGGAATTGGAGTACTCATTGGAGGTCTTTGGGTGGCAAATTTATATTATTGGGGATTCAATCAGTATATAATCCAAAGAACACTTGCTGCAAAATCCTTGAAAGAATCTCAGAAAGGGATTTTATTTGCCGCAGGTTTAAANTTAATTATACCCCTAGTTGTTGTAATCCCAGGAATTTCAGCCTATGTGATTGTCAATGACCCTGAAATATTAGCAAGTCTTGGAGAGAATGGTATGCTTAATATGCCTGCTGAGGGCAAAGCTGACAAAGCTTATCCTTGGCTGATGCAGTTCCTTCCTGTTGGTCTTAAAGGTTTAGCTTTTGCCGCACTTGCTGCAGCAATCGTTTCCTCCTTGGCATCCATGCTCAACTCAACTTCCACGATTTTTACTATGGATATTTACAAGCAATTGATAGATAAAGAGGCAGATGACAAGAAAACAGTTAAGGTAGGGAGGGTATCTGCAGCTGTTGCTCTTATAATTGGAGCAACAATGGCTCCTCTTTTAGGTGGAATTGATCAGGCTTTCCAATTTATTCAAGAATATACAGGTATTGTAAGTCCCGGTATTTTGGCCGTTTTTTTGCTAGGCCTATTTTGGAAGAAAACTACCAACAAAGCTGCTATATGGGGTGCGTTGAGTTCCATCCCAATAGCAATGTTCCTAAAAGTTGGTGCTAAAGGATGGTTAGTTGACAGGTCTTTAGAATCTATTTTCCCTGTACTTCCGTGGATGGATCAAATGGGTTTAACAGCATTATTGACTATGGCAGTGATTATAGTTGTTAGTATTACAGAAAATAAAGGAGCTGAGGACTTGAAGGGTATTGATTTACCAAAAGGGATTTTCAAAACAACACCTACTTTCAATATTGGTGCATTTGCCACTATGATAATTCTTACAGTAATTTACTCCTTACTTTGGTAGCAAATAAATATTTTGATATAACCGTTCAGTCCCCGGGTAGAATTAATCTTATTGGAGAACACATCGATTACAATGGTGGTCATGTGCTTCCCGCTGCAATAAATCTCAACATCACAATTGGATTTAAAAAACAGGAAGGAAGTATTTGCGATATCAGCTCAAAAGCTAAAGGTAGTTTCAAACTTGATTTGGATCAACCACTTAAACCAAAAACTAGTNATCAATGGGGTAATTATGTTGTTGGGGTAGTTGATGGAATCTTGAAATCAAGACCTCAAAAATTAAGTGCTTTTAATTGTGAAATAGAAAGTAACCTTCCAATTGGCTCTGGAATAAGTTCTTCTGCTGCATTAGAATGCGGAATTGCTTTTGGTTTAAATTCCCTGTTTAATTTGAATCTAAGCGATTTAGAGCTAATTAAAATCGCTCAGAAGGCAGAACATTATTTTGTAGGAACAAAATGCGGAATTATGGATCAATTTGCAGTAACCATGGGGCAGAAAAATAAACTTATTCTACTTAATTGNCAAACACTTAAATACCAACTTATAGAAGCTAACATTGATCCCTATAAAGTTGTTTTACTTAATACTAATGTCGAACACAAATTAGCCAGTAGCGAGTACAATACTAGACGAAAAGAGTGTGAAAAGGCAATGGAAATAATAAAATCAAAATATCCTGATTATCATCATTTAGCTGAGGTACCTNTAGAGGTGATAAAAACTATTAAAAATGAATTGGATGAATTAGTCTTCAAAAGGGCAAGTTATGTCGTCGATGAAGAAAAAAGAACTATTCATGCTTCCGAAGTAATTCAAAATGGTAATCTCATTAAATTTGGTGAATTAATGTATGCCTCACATGAAGGTTTGTCAAATGAGTATGATGTGAGCTGCCAAGAACTTGACTTTTTAGTTGATTACTCCAAAAAGCATAATTCAGTTATAGGTTCGAGAATGATGGGAGGCGGTTTTGGTGGTTGTACCATCAATTTAATCCACGAAGATTATATTAAAACTTACATCGAATCTGTCACTAAAGCATATAAAAATCGATTTGGTTTGGAACTAAGTTCTATAGAGGCAGAAATCTCTAAGGGAGTCTCATTAGTCAACTAATAGATTACAAAAACAAAAAACTCCCATTAAAATGGGAGTTTTTTTGTAGTTATAAATTATGCTAATAGTTATTTAACAATCTTTATTTCAACTCTTCTCTGAAATTTTACNCTCCGGTTAGCTTTTCTTCCACCGGGAGTTGTATTGTCTGAAACAGGTCTAGTTTCACCATAAGCTGCAGTCTCTAATCTGGCATTACTTACACCTAGAGATAGGAGAGCGTCTTTTACACTAGCAGCTCTTTTTTCAGATAATTTCTGATTAAATCCTTTACTTCCATCACTTGATGCGTGACCTTCAATCATCAAAGTCGTATTGGGATATTCAGCCAAAATTGTATTCAACTCGCTCAATTTCATTTGTGAATCTTCTGATATATTACTGCTACTGGCATTAAATAGTAGCGTTGATTTTTCTCCTTGAAGGAAATCGATTAATTTTTGTGGAACAGCAGGACAACCATTGTTCGCAGCTTCACCTGATTCATTAGGGCAAGAATCATCTTTATCGGGGATACCATCTCCGTCAGAATCATCCCAAGGGCAACCATTGTTGGCAGCCTCACCTGGCTTTTGAGGACATTTATCAACGTTGTCTGCAACTCCATCCGCATCAGAATCGGGACAACCATTCATAGATGCTTCACCTGCAGCATTAGGGCAAGCATCATCTTTGTCAGCTATTCCATCTCCATCAGCATCTGGACAGCCGTTTAATTCGGGAGTACCAGCTTCTTCAGGACAAGCATCTTTATTATCAGGAATTCCGTCTCCATCTGTATCAGGGCAACCTTCAAACTCTTTTAAACCTGGAACCTCAGGACAAATATCTTTTTTATCGGACACTCCGTCATTATCTGTGTCTTGAGCTCCAAAGACATAACTAAAACCAACCACATGTTGTAAGTGGTTATATGTAGCCTTTTCGCTTGACGAACGGTATGAAGTACTTGCATTTATAGCCCACTTATCAGAAATAAAATAATTTAAACCAACACCACCAAGTATGGTTCTTCCAGCACCAACGGAGGGGAACATTCCTTCTGCATCAGAATCTTTATTAAAATTTGAAAGACCATATCCTCCGAACAAATAAGGAAGGAAATCTCCTTCGACAAGATTATATTTTACAATAGCATCAAGGGATGAGAAATCAATATTTGTGTTTTTAATATCCAAAGAATTTAAACTGTATTGAGCACCTATAGAGAAACCATTTGTAATGTATCGTGATAGGCTAAGAGATGGAACTCCAAATCCTGTATCCGCATCAACTGCATCGTCTTGAATACTCACTAAATTTGCACCAATATTAATTGCCCATGGGCTATCAGAGGTTTGTGCAGCAGTAAATGAAAAACATGCGATTAATGCAATTAGAAAAAATATTTGTTTTTTCATTTTTAAAATTTTTATACTAATTTACGAAATATTTTAGTAAGTGAATATGTTTTGTAATTCTTAATAAATCTGAACTCATTCACACATCACATAATTTAATTGCTTTCTCTAAGGATTGGAGTGGATTAGAGCCAACGGGGATAAACTCTTGTGCTGTAAATCCATTAAATCCAGTTGCAACTATTGCCTTCATAATTGCTGGATAGAATAATTCTTGTGTTTGATCAATTTCATTTCTACCGGGAACACCAGCGGTGTGATAATGACCAATATAATGATGATTGTCAGTGATAGTTCTTATAATATCACCTTCACTAATTTGCATATGATATATGTCAAAAAGTAGTTTGAAATTATCAGATTCTATTTTACGACATAGTTCAATACCCCAATTGGAATTATCGCACATATAATCAGCGTGATCGACTTTAGAGTTAAGTAATTCCATTTGAATTATCACCCCTTTTTTTTCCGCATGACCGATGATTCTTTTTAAACCTTCAGCACAGTTGATCAATCCTGTTTCATCATTAATACCCCTTCTATTACCTGAAAAACAAATTAAGTTTTTAAAACCTGCATCGGCTACCATATCAATGTGTTTTATATAATTATCAACTAATGTATTATGGTATTGTTTATCATTCCATCCCTCAGTTAGACTAATTTCTGCTCCGTTACACATTGAAGAAATCAAATCATACTTTTTTAAAATATGCCACTGTTTAGGGCCAATTAAATCAATTCCCGTTATACCCATTGCCTTTATATTAACAGCAAATTCCTCCAGAGGGATTTGACTAAAACACCATTTACAAACAGAATGGTTTATTTTTCCTTTCATACTGAATTGATTTTTTTGTTTTTTATTTTCTTTGGCATTTATGTGGATTGAAGAAGTTAATGACAATCCAATTGAAGAAAATGAAATTTGCTTAATTACATTTCTCCTTTTATTTTTAAAATTTGAATTCATAACTCTACCTCACGTTACTTTTTTTAACAATATAATGTAGTAACTTATTTGATAATCTTTTTAAATATACTCCGATTCTTTCCTTTCCTCCAAATGAAACTTCCCATTTCTTTTGAGATGTGGCGCTAATTATTTTTTTTGCTAAAAAATCTACAGGTAATCCTCTAGAATTTGCTCGATCATACTGACCCAACGGAGTTCCGTCTCCAGTAAAAGAGTTTTTTGAAATAGAAGTGTTCACAAAACCAGGGCAAATAATAGTAACATAAATATCATCATTTTGATGCTCCATTCGCAATGCGTCAAAATATCCGTGCAAAGCGTGTTTGGCCGCTGCATATCCAGATCGATATGGTGAACTGTATTTACCCATCACACTGCTTACTACAACGAAACTTCCTCCTCCTTGTTCAATAAAATAAGGGAGAATAGCATTTGAAAGCGAAACGTGCCCGAGATAGTTAATTTCTATAAGTTTTTTATAAACTTCAAACTCTGTATCTATAATTAATGAGCGCTGGCTTACTCCTGCGTTATTGATTAAAACATCAATAGTTCCAAAAAATTCATATGCTGATTTTACTAGTTTGGACATAGATTTAAAGTCGATTAAATCGAAAGGTAAAATTTTTATATTTTCGGAATTACTGCATTCAGATTTGACCTGCTCTAATACATCAGCTCTTCGGGAGGATAAAATCAATTTTACACCGAAGTTGGAGTATTGTCTCGCTAGTTCAGCACCAATTCCAGATGAAGCTCCAGTGATCCACACTACTTTTGTTTTATTATTCATTAAGTTGTGCTTTTTTATTCCAGGCCTTCAATCGTTGAATTGCATTTAATTGAATATCTTTCCAAAAAAGATTGATGTCTGCAAAATGATAATTTTTTATAAAGGATAGGAATAATTTTCCTGGTATATCAGGAATTGAGGTTAATAAAAGGCCATCCTTAACTTTTACAGTTAAACTTTCTGGGTAAATATTTAAATCTTTGCTAAGTAAACCCTTATGTTCCCTTTTTAATGAATTTTTAGAGTTATCCCAGTTAATTGGATTAGTCGTTACTCCACCCGCATACCATTCAACATAATTTTTGGGAATCTTACCCATCTTAAATGAGTTCCAGCTTACAAATCCACCAAATTCATCAGACTTTGTCATTAATTGAATGGTTTTAAATTCATTTGGTAATATTCTTGTTCCAACTAAGTAAGCTGCAACCAATTGATTTTTTAATGGTTTATCGTCGAAAAATATTTTGATTAATTCTTTTGCATGCATGCTTCCTTGGCTGTGAGATGCAATAATGATTGGTTTTCCCTTGTTGAAGTTTTCTAAGTAATATTGAAAAGCATTCTTAACATCCTTGAAAGCTATATTCCATGCTTCAATTCCTTGATCTTTATATGGTTCAAAAAATATTCTATAATGGGCTTGCCGATAATAAGGGACATATAGGTTGGCCGCTTTTGACCATGCTGAAGCTTGATACTTAACAGCAGTTTGGAGAACTTCATTCCTCATATCATCACTCCAAATATCA
>NHFW02000023.1 GCA_002171295.2 Flavobacteriaceae bacterium TMED121 | reverse complement strand
TTATCTTTTAAGGAAAGGTTACGTTGCATATTCTCTACCCGAAGTCCTGAGGCAATACTCCATTTCTCAAAACTTCCGTTATACTGTAAGTAGCCAGAATGGATGGAGCGTTTGAGATTTACCTCGCTTGAAAATTCTGGCACTAATTCAAAAATTTGGGTAATATTATTTTTCCTTTCATAAACAAAATCCCCTGTATGATCAAGGTTTCTGTATTGATACCCCATTTCAAAAGTTCCATTAGAAAATGGTTTAAATTGATAATCCAAATTGATTCTTAAACCATAAAGTGGATTATTATTTGTGTTGTACTCATCCTGGTAGATGATTGAATTATCTGGATAGCCTAGGTTTCTGTTGGTAGTTGGCCCACCAAGTAAAGAGTATTCATACAGTATAGAGGAACTAAGTTCAGCCTCATTTTTGAACTTATGCTCATAATCTAGGCTCCCTAAAATAAAATCACTCTTTCTTATTCTAAGGTTTTCATTGTAGTATTGAAATTCATATTCGATATCAGAAATAATGGCATAGTTGGCGTAATAAACAATGTCCGCCGTCCGATCTTTGGTTCGTTTTCCAGCAAAAAAGCCCAGAGAGAATTGATCTCTTTCAGTCAATTGGTAGTCTGCAGTTAACCTACCGGAATAATTAATTTCATCAAAACTTCGCTCCCCATCGGAGGGAAAACGGGTATATTTGTCACTTATAATGGTGTATACATCTCCTTCCCTTCTTCCTGAAAGATCATTGCGCTGAAAGCTAAACCCAGTAGATAAATTCCATTTTTTACCTACAGTATTGTAGGTAATATCAGCGCCATAACGCTGAGCGATTTCAGCATTTTCGTAATCTTGTACTGAGGGGGCCCCTAAAAGGGTATTGACCTGGAAATAGTCACCTTTTACCGCATTTTTTAGAGTTAAAATATTAATAATCCCCGCCTTGCCTTCCGCATCATACTTCGCTGAGGGAGCGGTAATGACTTCTATATTTTTGATGCTATTTGCGGGAATTTGATTCAATAAACTTTTAATATCAGACTGAATGGGCTTGTCATTTAGTAAAATTACAAATCCACGGCTTCCTCTTACGCTGATCTCGCCAATCGCATTTATACTAATTGAAGGAAGATTTCTAATCAAGTCTGCAGCATTCCCCCCTTTGGCAATTGAAAACTCACTTGCACCATAAACTTGTCTATCAATTTTACTCTGAATTGATGACTGATTTTTACTAAGCACTACCTCATTCAGTAGGGTTTGGGTTGGTCGTAAGAAAATTTCACCTAACGCAACCTCCTTTCCTTTCTCCATCTTTAACAAATCACTATTTTGAGTCTCATACCCTAAGAAAGAAATTTCAATTTTATAGTCTAATTTGGGACTTACACTTATTTCAAAACTTCCGTCTCTTTTTGAAATGGTTCCATCCAAAACTTTAGTGCCATTTGTTAGAATAATCGTTGCGTATTCAATAGGTACTTTGGTTTGACTATCCAAAACGGTTCCAGTAATTTGCCCGAAAACAGGTAGTGAAAAAAGACATGAAAGCAATGTAAAGCAATAATGTATTCTAAGCATTTGTAGGATATGTATTTAATGGATTTTATTTAATCGAAGTATTTCAAAGTTAAGTGTTTTTTCATCCTTATTCAGGGAATTTTCTTCAAATGATAAATTGTCTTGATTTAAAAAATCAACAGAATTAATGAGAAGCGTAAAGACCATCTTTTCTTCTAATTACTTGAGGATTTAATTTTCCTAAAATTTCCGGAGCAATTTGCCTTTTGTGTCTGTCTTGAATTATGACTGAAAATATTTTCGAATTTTTTACCATGTTTTCCAATTCCGTAAGGGTGATAACCTTTACTCTCCCTTTTGAGTAGAACTGACTAGAATATGATTTAAATAATAAGGCGTACAATGTTGTTCCGTCATCAATGGACTGCTCTACTAAATATTTGTCGGTGCTTTCTCTGATGGCCTGCTGAGTCGGTTTCAAAAAGTAAGCCCCGAATAAAAGAATAGGAAGGCTTAATGCGATTGTTAAAATATTTTTTTTTCTCTTAAAAGAACTCCAGTTTGACACAATTAGAAGTGCAATTGGAATCATTATTGGTAAAGTGTAGGTATGGATAAGGCTCTTTGAAAAAGTAAAAAAGAAAGGGGTCCATAAAATCCATAACCAAAGAAAAAGCTGCCATTTATCATTCCAAATAGTAATAATTTTACCTTTGATTTTTCCAATGAGAATGAATGACCATGGCAGTGCACCAGCAAATAGAAAAAGCCAAATAATTCCAAGTGGCTGTTGTTTTGGAAACCCGTATTTATCTCCAGTCCAACTGGAGTCTATAAATCTCAAAAAATGCTCCCCTAAAACGAAATAATCAATGAATCCAGGTGAATTTTTTTCCATCAGATAGTACCAAGGAAGGGCGATTATTAAAACAATAAAAACACCTAATATCCAGGGCAGATGGAAAATCTTTTTTGGAGAAACTCTAAACCTTACCAGCCAAATAAAAATAGGCGGAATAGTCAATACCCCAACAATAGGTCCTTTTGACAATAACCCTAAACCAATTCCCACAAAAAAGAGGTGCCCCCAAAGAGTCTTATTATTTGAATAAATACATTCCCAAAAACCTAACATTGTTAATGCTACAGAAAAGGATAGCATTAAGTCAGTAGAGATCACTCCGCCATGAAGGAAGAATTCAGGGAGCGTAAAAAGAATAATGCCTGGAATAAAGAAATTAATTTTTTTTTGAAGGGCATATCGACCCAGCAAAAATGTAATTATCATCGTAATTATTAAATAAGGTAAACGAAGGGTAAACTCGTTTTCACCAAATAAAGTCACTGAGCTTGCCGAAAGCCAAGTTGAGAGTGGCGGTTTAGCCCAAAAAGGTATTCCATAGTCAATTTGAGGAACTATCCAATTACCTGTTTCAGCCATTAACCTTGCAATCTCACCATATCGAGCTTCGGTTTTATCAGTAAGTGGTATCATGTAGTTTAAGACAGTACGAATCAAAAACAGAACCCCAAAAAATAGGCCATATATGGTTGAGAAGTCTTTTTTAATTATTTTGAAGTCAATCAATTTTTATATTTATTAGAAATTTTGTGCAAGTCCCACCAAAGTCGAAAAAAATACCAAGGGCTAACCCTTGAGTCTGGGGTATCCACCCATTCATTTAAGGGAACCTCATTTATGTGTTCTTTAATATTTTCTCTTCCATAAATCTTGATAGCTCGAAAAAAAATTTCTACATCAAAAAGCCATTTTGATAAAAAAGGGTCACCAAATATTTTTTTTGCCAGAGGGGTATCAAAAATCTTGCAACCGCATTGAGAATCATATAAACTTAATTTTAGACTTTTGGAAATAGCCGTTGCAACTATTCTACCGAAAAAAAAGCGGTACCATTTCCTTTTGATATTATTATCTAGCTTTAGTATTCTTGAACCAAACACTAATGAGATTTTACCTTCAACGTAATTAGCTAATCGACAACACTCCTCTAAGCTTGTCGATAAATCAGCATCCAAAAAGGCAATTTTTTTAAAATCGTGATTGTTCAAGACAAAATGAAAACCCTCTAAAACTGCATTCCCCTTTCCCTTATTTTTTTCTAAAGAGATTAAATTTACTTGTTCACTAAACTCTATGCATATTTCTTGTATTAGATTTCCAGTTTCGTCAATAGACCCATCATTAATAAAGAAAATTGAAACGTCGTGGGTTTTATTAAAAAAAGACTTATAATTCTCAATGGGTAAACGATTAGCTTCGTTATAACAAGGGATTATAATCGCTAATGTCTTTTTTTGCATAAGGAATAAAGATAAGCATTATTATAAATTTTTATTTGGAATTAAAAACTCAAAAAAAATGCGGGTCCATCGACCCGCATTTATTGCTATAGATAAGGATAGTTTAGAACAGTATACTTGAGGGTATCTGCTGTCCTAACTTCCTTAAATTACTTTCGTAAGACATATGACACCTCCTTTCTATATTAAATTCGACATTACTGTTGTCACAGCATTAAAATTCTTTTCAAAGATAAGCAGAGAAGTTTATATCAAATCAATTTTTTAAAAAATTTGAACAATAAATTTAAGAATTAGAAAAAACAGATTGGATTTTTTTAATGTATTTTCCTATCATATCAAATTCTAAATTTACAATATCGCCNACCTTTATGAAATTGAAATTAGTGTGCTTATAAGTGTAAGGAATAATTGCAACTGAGAAAGTATTTATTCCTGAGTTTACTACTGTGAGACTNACACCATTAATGGTAATAGACCCTTTTTCAATAGTAATATTTCCCGGGTCTGAAGCATATTCAAATTCATACATCCAACTGCCATCTTTGTTGTCAACNCGAATACATTTACCAATTTGGTCAACATGACCCTGAACAATATGACCATCCAGCCTTCCATTCATTTTCATCGCCCTCTCCAAATTGATGGAGTCGCCCAACTTTAAATTCCTAAGGTTTGACTTTAGAAGCGTTTCTTGAACTGCGGTAACCACATATTGATTTTTCTGTATATCTACAACGGTTAAACATACTCCATTGTGCGCTAAACTTTGATCAATTTTCAGATCTTGTGTAAGTTTACTTTCTAATGTAATGTGAAGATTTTCTTGATCACTTNTTAANTCAATTACTTTACCATTCCCCTCGATTATTCCAGTAAACATCAGTTTTATTTTAATTACATTTACTCTGTAAAATTATGAATAAATAGCCANATAAATGTCCGAAAAAATTAAGCTAGGAATTTCAATGGGTGATCCCAANGGAATTGGTATTGAAATTATTTTAAAAGTCTTCGAGGACAAGAGGATATTTGATTTTTTTAGCCCCATAATTTTTGCACCGATTAAACTTTTAGAAAGACAAAAAAAACATTTTAATTTAACNACTAACTTGTTTTTACTTAAAGACAAAAAAAAATATCAAAAGGATAAGCTTAATGTTTATGACATGAAAATNCTCNAGGAGGAGTTGGTTTTTGGTCAGTACTCTAGGGCGGCAGGATTTTTAGCTTTTGAATCCATAAAACAAGCTTCATCTGCATTAAAAGACGGGGAGGTTGANGTTCTAGTTACCTCTCCGATTAACAAGAAGACTATCCAGTCTGAGGATTTTAGATTTCCAGGTCACACTTCCTACTTTGCTGACTTTCTAAACGGGGAAAGCCTTATGTTCATGATCTCTGATAAACTTAAAGTCGCTTTGCTCACCGATCACATTCCAGTTAAAGAAATTAGTAATCAAATCTCTACTGATTTACTTAAGAAAAGGATNAATCAATTGGAGTATTCATTAAAATTTGATTTTGATNTTAATCGNCCGAGAATTGCAGTTTTGGGATTAAACCCTCATTCGGGGGACGGCGGTGTTATTGGAAATGAAGAAGACCAAATATTCTTTCCTGTTATTGAGGAGTTACGTCAAAAAGGGCATTTAGTTTTTGGACCTTATGCGGCGGATAGTTTTTTTGGGAATCTGAGGTATTTGAATTTTGATGCAATTCTTGCTACATATCATGATCAAGGCCTTATTCCTTTTAAAACATTAACCTTTGGTGAGGGAATAAATTTTACTGCAGGTTTAAGTAAAGTTCGAACCTCTCCAGATCATGGTACTGCTTTTGAAATTGCGGGAAAGGGGATTGCTCAGATTGGTTCATTTAGATCAGCGATGTATACGGCGAGGAGAATCTTTTCAAACCGGAAGAAAAACAAAAATATTCTCTAGTTTCATTAGGCCGAAAAAAAAGGGTATGGGACCGTATTTATCATTTTTTATTTTAAATTTGCAAGCTTAAATGTAGAGAGGATGGAGAAAATTTCAGCATTCTTGATACCTTTTATAGGGTTAAAAGATGGTGTTCATCATTTTGACTTTATTGTTAATAATGAGTTCTTTGAAGGATACGATTTTTTTGATTTTAAAAAAGCGGATGTAAAAGTTCATCTGGTTTTTGAAAAAAAAACTACAATGCTTAACTTAGATTTTAAGGCTTCAGGTAAAGTTAACGTCCCATGTGATGTCTCCAACGAGCCCTTTGATCTTTCAATTAATTCTGATTTTCACCTTGTGGTAAAATTCGGAGATATTGATAATCGTAATGACGATGAATTATTGATGTTGCCTCATGGTTCTCATCAAATAGATGTAGCTCATTATATTTACGAAATGACAGTTCTTTCTATTCCACCNAAAAAAGTTCACCCAGGAATTAAAAACGGGACCCTTAAGTCAGAAATTTTAGAAAAATTAAAAGATCTTACTCCCCAAGAAAAATCACTTTCAGATGAAACAGATCCTAGGTGGGATAAGTTGAAAGACCTATTATAATTTGAACATTAAAAAACAGGAGAAATATGGCACATCCTAAAAGAAAAATATCAAAAACAAGAAGGGACAAAAGAAGAACCCATTATAAGGCAACAACTCCTCAAATTGCTACTTGTAGCTCTACTGGGGAAGCCCACCTCTATCACAGAGCCCATTGGCACGAGGGAAAACTTTACTATAGAGGTAAAGTTTTAATAGATAATGTTGAAGCGCCCGAGGCTTAAATCATACAATTTTATTATAACAATAAGCTCTTTGTAAATCTAATGGCTTTTTTGTAATCAAAGATTTTGTTTGCTCTAAAAAACTACTATCTTCACATTTAATATTGACGATTCAAAAGGAAGTAATCTACCGATGAATTATATCAATCCTGGTCTAAATAAGGCTGCAATAACAGCTTTGGGTGCTTATGTCCCTAAACACAAGCTCACCAACGCAGATCTTGAAAAAATGGTCGATACTAACGAAGAGTGGATTTTTGCCAGAACTGGAATTAAGGAAAGAAGAATATTAGCGGGACAGCATAAGGGTACTTCTTTCATGGCAATTAAAGCAGCCCAAGACTTACTAATAAAAAAGAATATTGATCCTAAAAGAATTGATATGGTAATTGTGGCCACCATTACCCCAGATATGAATGTTGCAGCTACTGCTGCACAAGTTGCCTCAGAAATAGGCGCTGAAAATGCTTTTGCCTACGATCTCCAAGCAGCTTGCTCAGGCTTCTTGTATGGAATGTCAACGGCCTCAAGTATGATTGTGTCAGGGCGTTATAAAAAAGTTCTTTTAATTGGAGCTGATAAAATGTCCTCAATAGTTGATTATGAAGATAGATCAACCTGTATTATTTTTGGTGATGGAGCGGGAGCTGCACTTTTTGAAGCCAGTAATTCTGATTTTGGTTGGGAGGATGAATATTTTAGATCAGATGGCTCTGGAAGAAAGTATTTGAATATTAAAGCAGGTGGATCACTTTTACCTGCATCTGAGGTAACCGTTGAGAATAAGATGCACTACTTGTACCAAGACGGTAAAATAGTTTTTAAATCCGCTGTTTCCGAAATGTGTAATGCAGCAGAAAAAATCATTCAGCGGAATAAAATTGATACTAAAAAAATTGCTTACTTGGTTCCACACCAAGCCAATCAAAGAATAATCGATGCTGTGGCTAAGCGGATCAATGTTCCTTTACAAAAAGTGATGAATAATATTGAGAAATATGGAAACACCACTGCGGCGACTTTACCATTACTACTTAACGAGTATGAAAATAAACTTAGCCCAGGTGATAAATTAATTTTTGCTGCCTTTGGTGGTGGATTTACCTGGGGAGCAGCCTATCTTACATGGGCTTATTAAAAAATAAATGATCTTAAAAATGGAAATTAAAGAAATTCAAAACTTAATCAAATTTGTAGCTAAATCTGGAGCACACGAGGTAAAACTTGAGATGGGTGATTTTAAAATTACCATAAAAGCAAATGCAGAAACTTCAGTCCAAGAGGTCCATAGCCCCATACAATCTATTCCTAGTATGGTGGTTTCACCCTCTCAACCACAGCAAGTTGAAGTTTCTAATCAAAAAGACTTATCATCCTCTCAAAAAAACTCCGAAACTGATGCTGAGTTGGGAACAGATAATTTAATTACAATTAAATCACCAATGATTGGCACCTTTTACCGTAAGCCATCTCCAGATAAAAAAGTATTTATCGAAGTGGGGGACATTATTAATGAAGGAGACGTACTATGTGTTGTTGAGGCTATGAAGCTATTTAATGAGATTGAATCTGAGATAAGTGGTAAAATCGTAAAAATATTAGTTGATGACTCATCTCCAGTTGAATTTGATCAACCTTTATTTTTAGTTGAAACTGTTTAAATATTTCCAAAATGTTTAAGAAAATATTAATTGCCAATAGAGGAGAGATCGCCATGCGATTAATCAGAACTTGTAAAGAGATGGGAATCAAAACAGTAGCTGTTTATTCAAAAGTTGATGAAGAAAGTCTACATGTTCGTTTTGCCGATGAAGCGGTTTGTATAGGTCCTGCTCCAAGTTCAGAGTCTTATTTAAAAATGGCAAATATTATGGCTGCTGCAGAAATATGCAATGCAGACGCTATTCACCCCGGCTATGGGTTTTTATCTGAAAATGCTAAGTTTTCTAAAATTTGTAAAGAGCATGGAATAAAATTTATTGGAGCTTCATCTGAAATGATTGAAAAAATGGGAGATAAAGCCAGCGCAAAAGCTACTATGAAGGCTGCTGGAGTTCCCACAATTCCTGGATCTGAAGGGATATTAGAATCTTTTGATCACGCAAAAAAAATAGCTAAAAATATTGGTTATCCTGTTATGTTAAAGGCAACTGCCGGAGGAGGTGGGAAAGGAATGCGCGCTATATGGTCCAAGGAGAATCTAGAAAAGGCTTGGGAGAGTGCACGACAGGAGGCTGCTGCTTCATTTGGTAATAATGCGATGTATATGGAAAAATTAATCGAAGAACCACGTCATATTGAAATTCAAATTGTTGGAGACTCGAAAGGTAAGGCCTGTCATCTGTCTGAAAGGGACTGTTCTATCCAAAGAAGACATCAAAAGCTAACAGAGGAAACCCCATCTCCTTTTATGACTAAAGATTTGAGGAATCAAATGGGAGAAGCTGCTGTCAAAGCTGCTGAATTTATTCAATACGAGGGAGCTGGAACTGTAGAATTTTTAGTTGATAAAAACCGAAACTTTTATTTTATGGAGATGAACACTCGAATCCAAGTAGAACACCCCATTACTGAGCAAGTCATTAATTTTGATTTAATCAGAGAGCAAATAATGGTTGCTGCGGGAGTTGCCATAAAAGGAAAAAATTATCTGCCAAAAATGCACTCTATTGAATGTAGGATTAATGCAGAAGATCCTTATAATGATTTTAGACCCAGCCCAGGGCTAATTAATACCTTACATTTCCCCGGTGGTCATGGCGTTAGACTTGATACTCATGTTTATAGTGGATATATTATTCCCCCTCACTATGATTCAATGATTGCAAAACTTATAACTACAGCTCAGACTAGGGGGGAGGCAATAAATAAAATGAAACGAGCACTGGACGAGTTTGTAATCGAAGGGGTAAAGACTACTATTCCTTTCCACAGAAAGTTGATGGACCATCCTGATTACATTTTAGGAAACTACAGTACAAAATTTATGGAATCATTCTCTATGCACGACNATTCTNATGAATAATTAAGNAGACANGCTAATATTAATTTTAGNCTGTAATTTTATTATCCACCAAAGTTTATAATTACATATTTGTTANAGGNATAATATCCATGTCNAAGTATAGCGCATTTAAGCAAGACTAATCAAAATAAGTAATTATTCTATTAGATAAAATCGTTAGTAATTAAATACTCAGCGATTTGAATTGTATTCGTTGCCGCACCTTTTCTTAAGTTATCTGATACAACCCATAAGTTAAGAGAGTTTTCTTGGGAGAAGTCTTTTCTGATTCTACCCACGAAAACTTCATCTTTACCTTGGGCATAAATAGGCATCGGATAGGTATTAGTATCTGGGTTNTCTTGAAGTACAATTCCTGGACTTTCATGAAGTAATTTTCTAACATCATGTAATTCAAATTGACTTTTAAGCTGGATGTTAATGGACTCACTATGTCCTCCAACGACAGGGATTCTTATTGCCGTTGCAGTTACCCCAATACTATCATCANCTAAAATTTTGTGAGTTTCATTTACTAGTTTCATTTCTTCCTTNGTGTANCCATTATCCATAAAAACATCACAGTGGGGTAAAGCATTTCTGTGAATAGGATAGGGGTAGGCCATATCACCTTTAACATCATTATATTCGTTTTCCAATTGTTTTACTGCTTTTACACCAGTTCCAGTTATAGACTGATATGTAGATACAATAATTCTATTAATACCATAAGTTTTTTTCAGTGGGGCTAAAGCCATTAACATTTGAATGGTGGAGCAATTAGGATTAGCAATTATTCTATCTTCTTTTGTTAAAGTCTTAGCATTGATTTCAGGAATAATTAATTTTTTATCAGGATCCATTCTCCAAGCAGACGAATTGTCAATTACTATTGCTCCAGCTTTTGCAAATTTTGGAGCCCAATTCAAAGACGTCTCCCCTCCTGCAGAAAATAGGGCAATATCTGGACTCATAGATATAGCAGTTGAAATCTTTACAACCTTATAGTCTTTTCCTTTATAATTAACTTTTTTACCCACTGAACGCTCAGAGGCTACCGGAATCAATTCTGTTAAAGGAAAATTGCGTTCTGAAAGGACACGGAGCATGACTTCACCTACCATACCTGTTGCTCCAACAACTGCTAATTTCATATCTTAAAATTTTAAACAAAATTAATCTTTAAATGGGGGCTTACAACTTCGAAATGTTTTTTTTCAAAATTGGGACTAATTGTATGATTTGTAACACATTAGTTANGGAATTATTCAATTACTTTTCTTAAGATGCGCGAGCCAAGCCCTGAAAGCAACTCATACGANATGGTACCGGAATCTTCAGCAAGATGATCTGCTCTTCCTGAAGTTCCAAAGACAACTACTTCATTTCCCTCTTCACAGTCGATTTTACCTATTTCAACCATTGTCATATCCATACAAATATTTCCAACCATCGGCGCTTTTTTACCGTTGATTAATACCCAGCCTCTACTATGTCCGTAGTGCCTTGCAATTCCGTCTGCGTGTCCAATAGGTATTACGGCAATTTTGGTATCATAAGGAGCTGTCCATCCACAATTATAACCAACTGTTGATCCTTTACTTATTTTATGAACTTGAGTGATGGTTGTTTTTAAACTGGCAATCGGTTTTAGTTTTTCATTCCAATCCGTTTGGTTAGCAAATCCATAAAGTCCGATTCCTGTCCTCACCCAATCCAAATGAAAATCGGGATAATTAAAAACACCTGAGGTATTTAACAGATGAAAGTCAATTTTCTCGGTAGTATTTTTTTTGTGCTTATTTATTATTTCTTGAAAAATTTTAATTTGTAAATCTGTTTTTTGATCGGGTCTTTTTGCTTCTGTTGCACCCAAATGAGAATAAATACTTTTTAATCTTATGGGGCTATGTTTTAATTCTGCGATTACCCAGTTTATTTCGTTTGGATTAAACCCAATACGATTTAGCCCTGTATTATATTTAATGTGAATAGGGTAATTAGAATTTCGATTTTTTCCAATTATTTTTTTGAATTCTAGCCAACTTCTTTTACTATAAATAGCAGGTTCTAATTTGTATTTGATGATTTTTTCAAAATTACTAATCTGAGGGTAAAACACAAGAATAGGAACTTTAATTCCTGCCTTTCTCAAAGCAACTCCTTCAGATACATATGCAACTGCAAGCGCCTCAATACCAAGTGCAATTAATTTATTAGCTATAACTTCAATTAGACTTCCGTAGGCATTTGCTTTAATTACCCCCATCATTCTTACATTTGGGTCTAATAGACTTCTTAGGTACTTATAATTGTGAGTAAGTTTTTTTAAATTAATTTCAAGAAAGCTCAAGGATTGTGATTTTTAGTTATTTCGCTTTTTTTCATTTGCCTTGTTGAATGCTGATCTGCTAAGGGGCTCGTAATTCTCTTTTTCACCAAGAACCACAAGGTTTTTCTGGCCTGACTTCCTATAGCTGTAGTGTGCTAAATTCCCGGTACGAGTGCAAATAGCGTGTACTTTGGTTACGTACTCTGCAGTAGCCATAAGTGCTGGCATTGGTCCAAAGGGATTGCCTTTATAATCCATATCTAAACCAGCGACAATTACACGAATACCACTATTAGCAAGATCATTACATATTTCGACAATATCATTATCAAAAAATTGAGCTTCGTCAATGCCAACGACTTGACAGTCGTTTGCTAAAACGGAAATGTTTGTTGCAGCTGGAACAGCAGTTGAAAGGATTTGATTAGCATCATGTGAAGTCACCAGATTCTCATCAAACCGCTTATCTATTAAGGGTTTAAAAATCTCTATTTTTTGTTTTGCAAACTGAGCACGCTTTAAACGCCGGATTAGTTCTTCTGTTTTTCCTGAAAACATAGATCCACAGATCACTTCGATCCAACCAAATTGGTTATTACCGTTTACAGGATTTTCTAAAAACATTTTGTAATTTTCGAAAAAAACAAAGGTATTAAAAACTAACGTTTGTAATTACATAATTTATGTCTAATAAAATTCATCAAGAACTTTATAGAATTGCAAAAGAAATTTTGAAAACGGAGAAGTCCTCCAATTTACAAAAGCTTTATGATCAGACACTTTTGTTATTAGAACAACTCATAATTATAAAGAATTCCGAAAGGTTTAGTAAAGAATTTTTGCAGGAATTGGGCTCAAAACATAATAATACAATTGATTTAATTAAGTCTGATGAAAAAGAAAACATGTTGTCAGATTTCCAGATTACTGATTGTCAAGATTCACCTAATTTGAATAATACCACAAAGGATATTTTCAACGAAATAAAAGACACCAAATCTGTTGAAGCTGAGATGTTAGATGTAACGCCACAAAATTTATCTTTCGAACCAAAAGAGGAAGTTGTGACCCAAAAGGAAATTACGAAAGAACGATTGAACGATAAATTTTCTAAAGGGTTACAAATCGATTTAAATGATAGAATTGCATTCATAAAACACTTATTTGATCAAAGTCCAAATGACTATCAAAGAGCAATTTCGCAAATTTCTACTTTTCAAGATTGGGATCAAGCTAAAGTATTTATTTTGGAGATTGTCAAGCTGGATTATGACAACTGGAAGGGAAAAGAATTATATGAGGAGCGTTTTTTAAAAATTATAGAAAATAATTTTTAAAATAGCTTAGCTTAAAAATCGATTAAACTTTATGGGAAAGCTTTTTTTGGTACCAACACCAATTGGTAATCTTGGAGATATGACATTCAGGGCGGTAGAAACATTGAATCAAGTTGATTTAATTTTGGCAGAGGATACTCGGACCAGTATAAAGCTGCTAAAGCATTTCAGTATTCAAAAGCCTTTAGTGAGTTTTCATATGCACAATGAACACAGAAAACTCAGTGAGGTGATTTCAAAACTAATCTCTGGATACACGATTGCTGTAATTTCAGATGCGGGCACCCCAGGAATTTCAGACCCTGGATTTTTGTTGGTTCGAGAAGCTATAGCTAATGAGGTTGAGGTGGAGTGCCTACCAGGTTCTACGGCACTGATCCCGGCTCTTGTTCTAAGTGGATTATCCACTGAAAGATTTGTATTCGAAGGATTTTTACCCCCAAAAAAAGGCAGGAAGAAACGCTTTGAAAATCTTGTTGACGAAACCAGAACAATTATTTTATATGAATCTCCTCATAAGATTTTAAAAACATTAAATCAATTGATTGATTTTTTTGGATCTGAGCGAGCAGTTTCTGTTTCTAGGGAACTATCAAAAATGTATGAGGAAACTTTTAGAGGTACTCTCATTGAGGCGATTGAATATTTTTCCCTTCATATACCCAAAGGAGAGTTTGTCATTTGTTTAGAGGGTGCTCAAAAGAATAACAGGTGATGGAATGGAAATCCAAACCCTTGGCTGAGGAAGATAAAATAAAAGTACTACAAAAGAATATTGGGGTTCCCTTTGAAATCGCCAATCTATTGATTCAAAGAGGAATTGAGGACTTTGATGCAGCTAAAAATTTTTTTCGACCTGAGCTCTCTGACTTACATGATCCATATTTGATGTTGGGGATGGATAAAGCAGTTAATCGCATATCAACTGCCATTGCAAATCATGAAAAAATAATGGTATATGGAGATTATGACGTGGACGGAACTACCTCTGTTGCATTGGTGTTTTCCTATTTAACCGCCTATTACCCTGATTGTATCTACTATATTCCCGATCGTTACGAGGAAGGCTATGGAATTTCCAAAAAAGGAATTGATTATGCTAAAGAACAAGTAATCAGCTTAATTATTGCATTGGACTGTGGTATTAAGGCGCTAGACAATACCACCTACGCTAAAGAAATGGGAATTGACTTTATAATCTGTGATCACCATTTACCAGGAGCAGATTTACCCGAGGCAGTTGCCATTTTAAACCCAAAACAAAATAACTGCAACTATCCCTTTAAGGATTTGTGCGGCTGTGGAATTGGCTTTAAGCTAATAGAGGCTTTAACCCAAGAACGTGGTCTATCTTTTGAAATGATTCTTCCTTATATCGACTTAGTCGCAATGGCTATTGCTGCAGATATAGTACCCATTCTTGGGGAGAACAGGATATTAACTTATTATGGATTAGCCCAAATCCGAAAAAATCCGCGGGAGGGAATAAAGCTTTTTGTTAGAGGAATTAAAAGGGAATTGAACGTAACAGATTTGGTATTTGTGATTGCTCCCAGATTAAATGCGGCTGGTAGAATAAAACACGGGAGTCTGGCGGTAGAATTATTACTCTCTAATGACCCTACTGAGGCACTTTCAAGAGGCAGGGCTATTGAGCTATTTAACAGCGAAAGACAAGTTTTAGATCAACATATTACAGAGCAGGCATTAGATCAAATAGTTGAAAATCAGGAGCAAAATAATTATTCTAGTGTAGTTTTTCAACCTGACTGGCATAAGGGAGTGATAGGTATAGTTGCCTCTAGATTGATTGAAAAGTATTACCGACCTACGGTAGTTTTTACTGCCTCTGGAGATTTTTTTACGGGTTCAGTAAGGTCAGTAAAAGGATTGGATGTATTCCAAATCTTGGATTCTTGTAAGGATCATATTGAAAAATTTGGGGGACATCGTTATGCTGCAGGTCTTACAATCAAAGCTGAGGCATATATTGCTTTTAAGAAAGCTTTTGAACAAGCTGTGGCAGTAACCGTTAAACCAGAGCAAAGAATCCCTAGTGTTGATTATGACATGGAAATTTCTTTGGATAGAATCACACCAAAATTTTTTCGTATTATGAATCAGATGGCTCCTTTTGGTCCGGGCAATATGCGACCTGTTTTTATGACCAAGAATTGTATCGATGGAGGAAAATCTCGAGCTGTAGGGGGTGATCTATCACATCTTAAACTAGATGCCATCGACGATTCAAGATCAACCCTTTCGGGAATTGGATTTGGAATGGCAGATCATATTAGCAGAATAAAAAGTCGGAACTCCTTTCAATTACTTTATACTGTTGAGGAGAATGAATTTAAAGGAGAAATTTCCTTACAGCTCAAACTTAAAGACATTAGGTTCTAAACTTTTTATAGTGATTAATTAATGCCTCTGTAGAGGGGTCGTGATGGTCTAGATCGTCTCTATCAAAATCACTGAGAATGTTGTTGGCTAATTGTTTACCTAGTTCTACACCCCATTGATCATAGCTGAAGATATTCCATATAACACCCTGAACAAAAATACGGTGTTCATAAATAGCGATTAGGGCACCTATATTAAAGGGGTTTAGCTGATCTATAAATAGGGTATTGGAAGGACGATTGCCTTCAAAGACTTTAAATGGTAACAGTTTTTCAATTTCTGCATCTGATTTCCCTTGTGACTTTAATTCATCAGTGACTCTTTGGGCGCTTTTGCCCATCATTAAAGCTTGAGTTTGTGCAAAAAAGTTAGACATCAACTTATCGTGGTGATCATTTCCTTCGTGAAGAGGCTTAGCAAATCCTATAAAATCAGCAGGAATAAGTTTTGTCCCCTGATGCATTAACTGAAAAAAGGCATGCTGGGCGTTGGTTCCTGAAGCACCCCANATAATATTTCCAGTTTGGTAGTCAATAGGCTTTCCATTTCGGTCAACACCTTTACCATTACTTTCCATAATACCCTGTTGAAGATATGCGGGAAGACTTCTTAGGTATTCGGAATAAGGAATGATTGCTTCAGTTTCTACTCCCCAAAAATTATTGTACCANACTGTGATTAATGCTAATATTACTGGAATATTTTCTTTAAAATCAGCCGAACGAAAATGACCATCCATAGCTCCCGCACCGCGCAATAATTTCTTGAAGTTATCAGGGCCTATGGCCAAACAGATACTCAGACCAACTGAACTCCAAAGGGAAAACCGACCTCCGACCCAGTCATTCATAGGAAAAATATTTTCCTCAGANACCCCAAAAGCAGTTACTTTCTTCAAATTAGTGGAAACCGCAATGAACTGCTGGCTAATAGCACTTTCTGGGGCATGAATTAAAAACCATTTTCTTATGGTATTGGCATTACTTAGCGTTTCTTGAGTTGTAAAGCTCTTGGAAACGATTATAAAAAGCGTTGTTTCGGGATTAATTTTTTTTATTACTTCTTCAACATGATCTCCCTCTATATTGGAAATAAAGGTGATAGCTAAATGATTCTTGTAGTATTCCAAAGCCTCAGTTACCATAGCCGGCCCAAGGTCAGAACCTCCTATTCCAATATTTACTATATGAGAGATGGGCTTGCCACTGTAACCCTTCCATTCTCCAGAGATCACTTGATTAGCAAAAGAAAACATTTTATCNTTTACCTTACTAATATCAGGGACNACATCTNTACCCTCAAATATAACCGGAGCAGGTAAGATTTGTCTAAGGGCNGTATGGAGTACAGCCCTGTCNTCGGTTTCATTTATTTTTTCTCCTTCAAAATAGNAGGAAATCGCTTTTTNAAGCCCNGATTCTTTGGCTAATTTAACCAGAAGTTCAAGCGTTGAATTATCGATTAAATTTTTGGAATAATCAACATAAAATGACTTCCAGNTTATTGAAAGATTTTCAACTCGATTAGGATCTTCTGTGAAATAATCAGCAAGTTTTTTTTGGGAAAGATTTTTAAAATTGGATTGGAGCTTTTTCCAAGAATCTAAGGCCTTTGGATTTTTTTTAATTAATGTCACTTTCGGAGAGTGCTATTGAATTATTAATGATTGTTGTTTCGTTTAGGAAAGATATACAATCAAGTTGGGTTTTCAAATCATCAATTGCGTTTAAATAAGTGATTTTTAACTTTTCTGAAATAGGCTTTGCTTCTGGTAATTTTTGTTTGAATGGATCTACTTGCCTACCGTTTTTCCAGAAGCGATAACAAACATGTGGTCCAGAGGTATATCCTGTCATTCCAACCCAACCAATTACTTCCCCTTGTTTGACAAATTCACCCTTTTTAACCTTNCGGCGCTTCATGTGAAGGTATTGGGTACTATATGTGTTATTGTGTTTAATTGTAACATAGTTTCCATTCCCCCTTGTATAAGAAGACTTTGTAACGCTGCCATTGGCTGTAGCGAGGATTGGTGTCCCAACTCTGGCGGCGAAATCAGTCCCTCGGTGAGGCCTTACACGATTTCCATAATAAGCAATTCTTCTTTTTAAATTATACCTTGAGGTTACTGGACCAAATTTTACAGGGGCTTTCAAAAACGCACGTCTTAAATTTTTCGCATTGTCATCAAAGTATTCTACAATTCCACTAATCGTATCTGGTTTAAATTCAAAAGCATAAAATTCTTTGCCAGCATGTTCGAAAAAAGCGGCTTTTATCCTTTCGACACCAACTGAGATAGTATCGTCCACAAATTTTTCTAAATAGATTACTTTAAATCTGTCACCTTTTCTTAAACTGTAAAAATCAATATTCCAGGCGTAGACATCGGATAGATAATAGGTCAATTGATCATTTAGCCCACTGTTTGCCATTGTTTCGTACAGTGAGTTCATTATCAGCCCAGTTCCCTCTCTTAAAACCAACTTAATGGGCTTGTTAATTTGTTTCCCGTAGATACTGTCCCGTAGCTGAATGACCTTATAACTTCGGATGTCGTATTCATAAATAAAAGCTTTGAGAGTAGGAATACTGTCTTTGGTATAAAATAAATGATACGGTTTTCCTGCGACAAGTCTTTTGACATCCACATCCCTTTTTATGGATTGTAGAATATTATACACTTCGGGATAGTCGATACCNTGGTTTTCCAGAATTGAACCAAAGGTGTCGCCNCGACGAATTTTTTTNTTAACCACTTTGTAAAGATCTAAATCAAATCCATACTTCAAATTTTTTCTAGTCTCTATAATCTCTGAAGATGAAATCTCATTAACATTTGGGGGAATGTTTGGCTGGCATGCGGTTATTAAAATAACGACAAAAAATGAATATAAAAAGACAAATATTTTATTCATAAATTGAATNAATTCAATTTTAATATCTACAAATAACTTATTTAAAGTCAGAAATTACAAGTTGTTTANGATAAAGTTATCCTNTAATAATAAACAAATTAAATGGTTTAATTCATCATGACTCTAAAGGGATACTTAAGATTTTTAAAATTATCAAGGTCAGCATTTATAGCTCCGATTACCAATTCTGCCTGTAACCTTATGGGAACTTTATTCTCATCATCAGTTATCCATAGTGTAACGCTTTCTTTTTCCCGAAAAACNCTTCCAGATTGNACATAGGGACGAAACTTCATGCATCTAATTTTACCAAATTTCGTTGAGAGTAATTCTTTTCCAACATATTTCATTTTAAAAATATAATTCTCACTATCAAAAAACATATTTACGCTAAAAGTCTGATCAATTTCCATCTTTTCTTCTGGGTAAAAAGCACGTAGATAGTAAAAAGCAGATAAGATATCCTGAGCATTTTCAGCAATTTTAAAAATTGCCTTGGTATTGTTTTTCTTGTTGTTTACCAGTGCGGTATTTTTTTCATGGTCAAAATTAATCTCCAAATTTTTTGTATACCCTCCCTCATAAATATCCCGAATAAACCAATAGGGGATCACTTTTTTCTCATCGAAATAAGTATCGTAATAGTCTTCTAATTTAAAAAATAGTCTTGCAAGTCCGGTCGTTCTGCCATAGCCTTTGGCATGCAGAACNGGTAGCCCTTTNATTGTATCGNTGACTAATTCAAGGGAGGCATAGCTAGCATTGAAAATACCATAGTGAATTCTGTACTCAAACCACTCTCCAGATTGAAAGGGAAGTTTTTGAGGGGCANTCTTTTCAATTTCGGTTGAAACTTGCCCAAATGTGATTATACTTTGGTAAAAAAGTATGATGATCAGGGGATGGATTTTTTTTAACTGCACNATATCACAAAATTAATTAAATCAATCCAACAATATTTATTGAACGGATAAGAAAAGGGTAAACTTTAGTCTAAAGCTCATTTAATTTTTTAAAAATATTAACACCTTTAACTTCACCCAGTAATTTGANGATTTCTTCCTCTGGAGCAGCTTTTATTCTTTTGAGAGACTTAAATTNTTTTATTAGACGCTCTTTGGTNTTATTTCCAANCCCCTCAATGTTGTCAAGGGGAGATTTTAGCGCATCTTTACTACGTATTTTTCTGTGAAGATTAAGTCCAAATCGGTGGGCCTCATTGCGGAGTTGNTGAATTATTTTAAGTGTTTCAGATTTTTTATCCAAATACATAGGAATGCTATCACCTGGATAGTAAATCTCCTCTAGGCGTTTGGCAATGCCAATAATGGCTATTTTACCTCTTAATCCTAGTCTGTCAATACTTTTCACGGCAGAAGATAATTGTCCTTTTCCTCCGTCAATTACAATCAATTGGGGTAAAGACACACCCTCATCCCTCAGACGTTTATAACGACGATGAACGACTTCCTCCATTGATGCAAAATCATCGGGTCCTTCGACCGTTTTAATCTTAAAATGACGGTAATCCTTTTTGAATGGTTTTCCTTTTCGAAAGACTACGCAGGCTGCAGTTGGGTTGGTCCCTTGAATATTAGAATTGTCAAAACACTCAATGTGAATTGGTTCTTCGTTAAGCCTTAAATCGACTTTCATTTGGTTCATCAGTCTTCTAACATGTCGATCTGGATCAACTATTTTCATTTGTTTAAAACGTTCTAGCCTAAAGAATTTAGCATTTCGCTTGGATAGCTCTACTAGTTTTTTCTTGTCCCCTAATAGAGGTATAGTGACTTTAATATTTTTTCCTAACTCAACTTTAAATGGAAGGTAAACTTCTTTCGATTGAGAGTCAAACCTTTGTCTCAAGCTAACAATGGCAATAGACAATAGTTCTTTATCTGATTCCTCAAGTTTTTTCTTAATCTCAATTGTATGGGATCTGATTATTGCTCCAAAAGCAACTTGAAAGAAATTCACATAACCATAGCTCTCGTCGGAAAAGACTGAAAAGACGTCCACATTTGATATTTTAGAGTTGACAACAGTAGATTTAGCCTGATAATTTTCCAATGATTCCAATTTATCTTTAATCTTATTGGCTTTTTCAAACTCCAATTTCTTAGAGTGTTTTTCCATTTGCGCTTTTAGCTTTTTGATTGAAGCTTTAAAATTTCCATTAATTAGCTGCCTAATTGCACCTTTATTTTCTTCAAACAATTTTCTTATGTTTTCTTCATCATTAACTTTTATTAGATGATTTAGTTCATGATTTAAGAAGGGGTATACATCTTTAATAAGTTCAATTAGAGTGTAGAGGGTTTTTACATTTGGGTAGGGCCCATAATATTCAGAACCATCCCGGATTACCTTTCGNGTACTTAATATCCTTGGGAAAGGATCTTTTTTTATNCAAATCCATGGATAGGTCTTGTCGTCTTTTAAAAGNATGTTGTATTTAGGGCGATATTTTTTTATAAGGCTATTNTCTAATAANAGCGCATCAACCTCNGAGGGNACAACTATGTGTTCCATTCGATNNATCTTTTTTACNAGGATGCTGGTTTTGTTATTATCATGAACTTTATTGAAATATGATCCTACCCTCCTTTTGAGATTTTTGGCTTTACCGATATAAATCACTTTATCTTCCTTTCCAAAAAACTGATATACACCAGGGTCGGTTGGGAGCGTTTTGAACTGAAAGTAAATGGGNGATTTTTCCATAATACNAAGTTACTGTTTTCTAAAGGCATTAAAAAAGTNACTTTCGTTGAGGCGTTCGATTATANNTCTTAATTTTAAAAATNTGATTAATTAATATTTATTTTGAATTACATAAAATTAGAGTTGAGATTACATTATCAAAAAATAAGAAGTGAACTCACCTCACAACAAGTTGATAAATTCAGTATTGAAATTGTAAATCGCTGTTTGGAACTTAATATTTGGAATAAATCTATTTATCATCTATTTATGCCCTCAGTGAACAATAATGAGATTGATACTTCTCTTTTATTATCTGTACTTCAAGGAAAAGACAAGCAGCCTTCCATTCCAAAAATATTAGACGAATACGAATTAGAACATTATTTGTTAACAGATCAAACACCTCTTAAAACCAATCATTGGGGAATTCCTGAACCTCAGTCTGGAATTAAAATTAATCCTGATCAAATTGATGTTGTTTTTGTACCATTGCTAATTTTTGATAGACAAGGTCATCGAATTGGATATGGCAAAGGCTATTATGATCGTTTTTTATCAAAATGCAAAAAAGATACAATTAAAGTAGGTCTGTCCTATTTTGATCCTGTTGAAAGAATCGAGGATATTCAATCGTATGATGTTCCNATTAACTTTGGNATCACNANAGATAGGGTTTACGAATTTTCTTCTGGCTNATTAAAAATCCGTTTATTGAAGATNAGAAGGATACCTACTCCTGTACTTATAGAAGTATCTGCAATATTGAATACGTACTGAAAAAAAGTGTATCTGTCACCCCCCACCTTTGGAATCCACTCTGGCCAGTTCCAACTAACCAAAGGAAATTGTAACATGTCAACTACATTTCCCTGAAAAAAAGGGGCATATCCACCTCCCTCTGGGAACAGGGTAGCGATTTGTCCATAACTATGCGAAAAAATAAGGCCGTAAAAAACTGAATCAATTATGTTGCCCAAAGCCCCGGCAAAAATTAGGCACAAAGCTAACCGTAATAGATTTGAGGATCCTTTTTTGATATTATCCCATAACCAATAGCCAATACCAACTATGGCAAAAAGTCGGAAAATAGTTAAAACTAGCTTAGCTATTTTGTCGCTAAAAAAGGGTAGGAAGTCATTTAGTTTAGCACCCATTGCCATCCCTTTGTTTTCAACAAAAAGTAGTTTAAAAAACCCCCAATCAACTATTGCGTTAGCTCCATAACTTGAAAGTTCAAAGTTTAGTTTTATGTAAAACTTTGATGCTTGATCAATTAGCAGTAAGGTCAATACAATGACAAAGGCTGTCGACAAGTTTATATTAGAAAGGTTAAATTTCACTGACTATTTCTGCATATTTTTAGCCTCAATACTTAAAGTTGCATGAGGAACAAGTAAAAGTCTTTTTTTATTGATTAATTTTCCGGTTACGCGGCAAACCCCATAGGTTTTGTTTTCAATTCTAATCATCGCATTCTTTAGATCACGGATAAATTTCTCCTGACGGATAGCCAACTGTGTGTTTGCTTCTTTGGACATTGTTTCCGATCCTTCTTCAAATGCTTTGAAAGTTGGTGAGGTATCGTCAGTACCATTATTTCCATCGTTCATGTAAGCGCTTTTAAGAAGTTCTAAGTCTTCCTGAGCCTTGTTTATTTTTACNTCAATTAATTTTTTAAACTCATCTAGTTCTGCATCAGAGTATCGAGCTTTTGCTTCTGTTGCCATTTTAAATTTTTTTAATAGTTATTCTAGTTTTAATATCGTCAAAAAAAACTTCAGTTCCAGATTCCATTTTTTCGATAAAACTAATCTTCTCNCCAAGGGTTTCTGAACAAATATATTTGCTATTCTTTTCAATTTTTTCTTTTAGACTATTTTCTGCTAAAAAAGAAATTTCAATCTTGTCTGTTACNTCAAGCCCAATGTCTTTTCTAATATTCTGAATTCTATTCACAAGTTCCCTTGCTATTCCCTCGTTTAGTAAATCTTCGGTTAGCGAAATATCAAGCGCCACTGTTAATCCGTTTCCCTTAGCGACTAGCCATCCTTCAATGTCTTTGGAGAAAATCTCCACTTCACTTAGATCTAAAATAATATTTTTTTCATTAAGCTTGATGCTAATTTCACCAACATCTTCAAGGGTTTTAATTTCAGAAGGGTTAAAGCCATTAATTATGGAAACCACACTAGCCATTTCTTTACCAAATTTAGGTCCTAAAGCTTTAAAATTAGGTTTAATCTCTTTGACAAGAATATCGCTGTCGTCGTCTATAAATTCAACTTTTTTGACATTTATTTCAGCTGCGACTTGAGCTTTAATCTTTTCAATTTCCTTTCTTTCATCAAGGCTATTTACTGCAATCATTAGAGTTTCAAGTGGCTGCCTTACCTTTATTTGCTCTTTTTTCCTAAGCGATAAGGCTAATGAAGTAATGTTACGAGCTTTGTTAATTTGACTCTCTAAATGAATGTCTATAAATTCTTTTTTAGCAGAGGGGAAGTCTGATAGGTGGACAGACTCAAACTTTTCTGAAAACGTATTTTCAGTTAAATTTTTGTACAAGAAGTCTCCAAAAAATGGAGCAATTGGAGCTATTAATTTTGAAGTTTCTAGAAGGCACTCAAATAGAGTCTGATATGCGGCGATTTTATCCTTTTCATAATTTCCTTTCCAAAACCTTCTTCTGCTCAGCCGAACATACCAGTTACTTAGTTTCTCCTGAACGAAGTCAGATATCGAGCGCGCTGCTTTTGTAGGCTCATAGTCTTGATAACAAGAATCTACTACTTTAATTAAACTGTTTAGTTCAGATAAAATCCAGCGGTCTAACTCATTTCGCTCAATGAGTAAAATCGTATTTTCTTCATTTTTAAAACCATCAATATTGGCGTAAAGACTTAAGAACGAATAAGTATTGTAGAGAGTTCCAAAAAACTTTCTTTGGACCTCTTTAACCCCTTCAAGGCTAAATTTTAAATTATCCCAAGGGTTTGCATTAGAAATCATATACCAACGGGTAGCATCAGCTCCGTATTTATCAATCGTTTGAAAAGGATCAACTGCATTACCAAGTCGTTTAGACATTTTTTGCCCGCTTTTATCCAACACTAGTCCATTGGAAATCACATTTTTATAAGTAATCTTATCAAAGATTAAGGCTCCAATTACGTGTAGGGTATAAAACCATCCTCTAGTTTGATCTACTCCCTCGGCAATGTAATCAGCAGGAAAGTCAGTACCCTTGTCAATTTTATCTTTATTTTCAAATGGATAATGCCATTGCGCATAGGGCATTGCACCGGAATCAAACCAAACATCTATTAAGTCTTTTTCTCTAAATAAAGGTATTCCATCTGGACTTGATAGCACGATTTCGTCTACAATATGTTTGTGAAGGTCAATTTTTTCGTAATTACTATCACTCAATTCTCCAACTTCAAACTTTATTAGCGGATTGGAGTCCATCAACCCTTTTTTAATGGATTTTTCTATTTCAGAGTACAATTCTGCAACTGAACCAACCACTAATTCGTTTTGACCATCTTCACTTCTCCAGAGGGGGAGGGGAATCCCCCAAAAACGTGACCGAGATAGGTTCCAGTCTGTGGCATTTGCTAACCAATTTTTAAACCTTTTTTCTCCAGTAGCTTTAGGTTTCCAATTGATTTTTTGATTTAAGGATGTCAAGCGATCTCTAATCTTATTGACCTCTATAAACCATGAATCCATGGGGTAATATAAAATCGGTTTATCTGTTCTCCAGCAATTAGGGTAAGAATGGACATATTTTTCAACTTTAAACGCAGCATTTTCTTGTTTTAGTTGTATTGCGATCTGAACATCTACTGATTTTTCTGGAGCATTCCCTTCTGGGTAATATTCGTTTTTGACATATTGGCCAGATAGCTGACCCATTTTAGATCTAAACTTACCTTGTAAATCCACTAAAGGAACTTTATTCTTGTTTTCATCTAAAATTAATAGTGGGGGAACTTCTGGAGAGGCCTCTTTTGCAACTTTTGCATCATCAACACCAAAAGTTGGCGCAGTGTGAACAATACCTGTTCCATCCTCTGTAGTAACAAAATCACCAACAATTACTCGATAAGCGTTTTCAGGATGATCTAACGGCTCTGGAGCTTCGCGCCAAATTTTCTCATAGCGAACCCCCTCTAAGTTTTTACCAACAATGGTTTTTACCACCAAATAAGGAATCTTTTTACTTTCGCTATCGTAAGTTTTAAATTCAGCAATTGTATTTACTAAAAAGTACTTTCCACTGAATTGTTTGTTTACTAAATCATTGGCTAAAATTACACGAATGGGCTTAAAAGTATATTGGTTGTAAGTTTGAATGATGACATAATCAATTTTAGGACCTACTGTCAGCGCAGTATTGGAAGGTAATGTCCAAGGGGTCGTAGTCCATGCCAATATGTAAAGCGGTACATCACTTTTTAGTTCTTTTGGAAGGGATTCCTGAAGAGTTTTAAACTGGGCAGTAACTGAGGTATCGCTAACATCCTTGTAAGTTCCCGGCTGATTTAACTCGTGAGAACTAAGACCTGTTCCTGCTTTTGGAGAATATGGTTGAATAGTATAGCCTTTGTACAGTAAACCTTTTGTGTGGATTTGTTTTATGAGCCACCATACACTTTCAATGTATTTAGATTCGTAGGTCACATAGGGATTATCCATATCTACCCAGTAACCCATTTTTTCCGTTAGTTTATTCCAAAGAGCGGTATATTTCATTACCGCTTTTCGACATGCATTGTTGTATTCTTCAACTGTAATTGTTTTTCCAATGGAATCTTTAGTAATACCGAGTTCTTTTTCGACTCCAAGCTCAACGGGTAAACCATGCGTATCCCACCCGGCTTTTCTTTTAACTAGAAAGCCCTTTTGCGTTTTGTATCGGCAAAAAATATCCTTAACGGTTCGCCCCATTACATGGTGAATACCGGGGATCCCATTTGCAGAAGGGGGACCCTCATAGAATACAAACGCTGGAGCATCTGCTCTTTGAGCGACACTTTTTTCGAAGATTTTATTTTCTTGCCATTGGGCAAGGATATCAGATGAAAATCCCGGTAAATCAAGTACTTTGTATTCTTTAAAAACCATAGTAGGCTTATGTAGCTAATGTGCGAAATTAAGGATTTTAGCCTAAAAAAATAGATTTTAGAATTTAACCTTTACCCCAAGCTGAAAACTCCTCCCTTCAGACGAAATTCCTGAGGCAAATGTTCTATAATGAATGTCAAAAATATTATTAAGACCNAATGTTAGTTTAATATTTTCATTAAAAAAGTATTGGGCTAATAAAGAGAAACTATTCCATGACGGCATACCATAAAAACGATCTATTTCCAAAGAAGCATTAGGATCTATAATTGGAGTTTCGTTTAGACCATCTTCNCCTCCCCAGCTAAAGTCTCGAGGTTTCTTTGAGGCACTAAATTTCCAAATCAAGAAATGACTCCACTTTAGGTATTGACGTGAAAATGTAAAAGTTCCAAAAAATGGAGCTATAGAGGGCATGGGACCATAATCGGAATTTTTATCAGAGGAGGTAAAGTTGACCCCTCCATAGAGTTTCATAAAGCTTCCAAGTGATAGTTTACTTTCAACGCAAAGGCCATAGATAAATCTGTTGCCTAGATTTTTATTAGCTTGGGTTAGAACCTCATCTCCATTATAAATTATCGTATTTTGATCCTCAGTAGAGGTGTCTGAAAAAACAATAAAATTAGACCTTACAATATGCCTTGATACTAAAGTGCTAAAACCCCTCAAATCGAAATAACTTTTTTGGTTGTTGGAACGGATCTTAATTCCAGACTCAAAAGTATAAGCGTATTCAGGTTTTAAAAATGANTTTGGTACCAATAGAATGCCATTATTTTCTCTAATTTTTCCTATATCATCAATGTTAGGATTTCTAAAACCACTAGACAGAAGGCCATTGATTTGTATTTTTTTATTAGGTCTATATGTTATCGCCAGAGTATACGTTAAGGCTTTTGAATCTAACTTTACTGACGAAANAAGTTTATCTACAGAAGCTATTTTATTCCAATTACCATTTAAGCTTGAACTCGTAAGGCGCAAACCAGCATTTAAGTTTAGCCTTTTATTAAGCTCATAAATCCAGTTTANATATATTGCAAAACTTGTGGCAGAACTTCCGTTATCTGGATAACGAGAGGGGATTGGTCTTTGGTTTATAAAGCNCGTNATACTTTCAAAATCTAACTCAAGATCAAAAGCATNTGCCCTTGAATTGATTTTATTTTGTGCCCACTCCAATCCATATGAGTAGCTATGGCCTCCTTTCGAATGACCAAAAAAATCAGCATTTAAACTGAAAACATCTACGGACTCTAATTTGTTTGAGCGAATTATTTCACCAAATTTCCTATTAACTCTAGATTCGTCAACTTTTTGATAGGCGAAAGTCATTGTCCCCTTTTTCATCCATTCTTTTCCAAGGAAAAACTTAAATTGAGGAGAAATAAAAAATCGTTTTTGCGGACCATAATACCATTCACTAAATCTAAGACTTCCGTTTTTTTGCTCTACCAGCTTATCATATCGGTNAATATCCGAAGATTCCGAATATTGAATATTTATGTTTAATAGTTGGTCCTTAGGTAACTTTAAAGTAAATTTTTGAAAAAGGTCAAATTGATCGTAAGCTGTATTTTTTTGGATATTAGGGTTAGAGTTTTTTGTTGGTAATTCTCTGTACCTATCTCTGCTGTTAAAAGAAAAATATTTTGTTAGCCCCCAATCATCAAAACCATGTTTTCTGTTTTTACCAATTTGGATATCACCAAATTTAGAGTAGCTGACGCTAGTGAGACTACCCCAATTCTTATTGCTTAAAGATGTATTTATATTATTTACAATTGCGGAGTTAGCAGAGTTTAAAGCAGTCGAAAATGACGATTTCACTTTTTTTTCACTATTAAAGTCTGGTGATTTGGTGTAATAATGTATTACTCCTCCAAGCGCATCAGAACCATATCCAACAGATGAAGATCCGAAGGTAACCTCAACTCTATCTATATTATGTGGATCAATTGTTATCGCATTTTGTAAGTGTCCAGAACGATAAATTGCATTGTTCATTCTAACACCATCCACAACAATTAAGANTCTATTGCCTTCAAATCCTCTTAAAACCGGACTACCTCCTCCTCCTTGCGACTTTTGAACTCTTACATTGGGATTAACTTCTAGTATATCGGCAGAAGTACCGACGATCTGACTCTCAATTTCATTTTTATCGATNACCCCTACTTGTTCAGCAATTTTATCACGAGTAGCTTGTGATCTTGCTACTGAAAGCACTACCTCTTCTAGGATTTCATTCTCAGAGGAAATCTTAATAATACGCTGTCGCTTAATTTCAACTATTGACAATACAATGCTTTTATAGCCAAGTAAGTTAAAATTCACCATAGAATTTGATGAAAAATCTTTTAAGTTCGCTTTTCCTAAATCATCTGTTATAGTATTAGTGCCACTCTCCTCGTTAAATATTAAGACCCCCTGTAAAGGTTCGCCTGTATTAACATCTTCTACCCATACTTCTTGTGATTGAAGACCAAAAGAAATTAAGGTTAAAATTATAAAGGTTAAAAAATGATAATTAATGGAAAATCTCATGGAGTATAGCTATGGATTTTATTTTCCCAAATCTTGGTAAATGTATATTAAAATAATCGATTAAAAAGTCTAAAACTTTAANTCTAAGNNNGNTTGANATTTTTATTNGNAGTATATCATCAAAATCAATATCTAATAATTCTTTAAACGCTTTGATTGTTTCCCCTCCTGTAGCATATTTCGAATTTGAATTTTCACAAAAGCATCCACTCTCAATATCGAAAAACTCTTTTTCTTGACTGGTACAGTTGGGGTAAAATCCAAGCTGATCACTCAGTAGAATTAAAAACTTTAGATGAAAAACAGGTGAAAATTGCTCTTCTTCAAGCCTCAAAATACTATTTTCTAAAAAGCTGTAGAGTAATATGTTAGGATTGCCCTCCTCCGAAATTACTCGAGAAATAACCTCTGAAATAAAAAGCGCGATTGCATTTTTTTTTATTTTTAGGGGGATTTCTTTGAAATGAAACTTTAAACTTCCTTCACGTATAAAATTGAGTCTTTGATTGCTCTCATTTTTGATTTGTGTCGAAATTGTAATCAAATTTAAGGGTTGAAAAAGCGATTTTTTAAGACCACCCTTTTTAGAAGTTAAAATTCCCTTTAAGAAAAATGACTTTAAACCTAATTCTTTACAATAGCATCTAGCTATTAAACTTGAGTCACCATATTTGATTTTACTGATAACAATAGCATTTGTTTCAACCAGCATAGTAAAAAGTTATTTTAGACCACTCCCTGAGCGAGCATTGCATCTGCCACTTTAACAAATCCAGCAATATTTGCTCCCTTCACATAATTAACGTAGTTTTTTTCTTTTCCATAATCAAGGCAAGATTGATGAATATCTCCCATAATAGACTTTAATTTATCATCCACCTCTTCCCTTGTCCAATTATATCGTAGAGAGTTCTGTGCCATTTCTAATCCCGATACCGCAACACCACCGGCATTAGATGCTTTTCCAGGGGCATAAAGAATGTTATTCATAGTTAATCTATTAATAGCTTTTGGGGAGGAGGGCATGTTCGCTCCCTCTCCTACACATATACAACTATTTTTTACTAGTAAATCAGCATCTTTTTCTCCTAATTCATTTTGGGTAGCGCAGGGAAGGGCAATATCACACGGGATCTCCCAAGGTTTTCTATTCTTGAAAAACTTAGCTTTGGGATATTTTTTTAAATAAANATCTATTCGTGCTCTTCTCTTATTTTTNAGTTCCATTATATGNGATAATTTTTCCTCGTCTATCCCACTTTTATCATAAATGTAACCCGAGGAGTCAGAAAGGGTCAAGACTGTTCCNCCTAGCTGANTAACTTTNTCAGCNGCGTATTGCGCTACATTCCCTGATCCAGAGATAACCACTTTTTTNCCTTTAAACCCTTCTCCTTGATNTTCCAACATTTTTTGGGTGAAATACACCACCCCATATCCAGTTGCTTCTGGTCTAATTAATGAACCTCCCCAGCTAATACCTTTACCAGTAAGAACTCCAGTAAATTCATTTTTCAGCCGTTTATACTGACCAAAAAGGTATCCAATTTCTCTACTTCCAACTCCTATATCACCCGCTGGAATATCCCGATTAGGTCCAATATGTCTAAAAAGTTCGGTCATAAAACTTTGACAAAAGCGCATTACTTCAGTATCTGTTTTTCCTTTAGGGTTAAAATCAGAACCTCCTTTACCCCCTCCCATTGGTAGAGTTGTTAGACTATTTTTAAAAATTTGTTCAAAGGCTAAAAACTTTAATATACTAAGGTTAACGCTGGGATGAAATCGTAAGCCCCCTTTGTATGGTCCAATCGCAGAATTCATCTCAATCCGATAACCTCGGTTTACTTCAATTTCTTCTTTGTCATTAATCCAAGCCACTCTAAAGGATATTACACGTTCCGGTTCCACCATCCTTAAAAGAATATTTTGTCCATAATAAATGTCTTTTTTGACTATGTATGGTATAACAGTTTCAGCAACTTCTGTAACTGCCTGCATGAACTCAGGTTCGTTTTGATTCCGTTGATTGACTTCGGCTAAAAATTGTTTGATTATTTTATCCATAGGATTGATATTTACTTAATAAAGTTAGGTCTTTCTCAGGAGAAAAAACTCAATTTTTTAGCCAAAAAGATTTGAAATCAAGTCCTGAATTTTTGAAATAGGGATAACTTTTACAGGAAGATTATGGCTGTCAATTTTAGAAAATTTTGAGATGAAGATAGTTTGATAGCCTAATTTGGCAGCTTCCTGAATTCTTTGTTCCACTTTAGGGACTGGCCTAATCTCCCCTGATAAACCTATTTCTGCAGCAAAACAATATTTTTCGGAGACCTCAATATCGTGATGACTTGATAAAATTGAAACTATTACGGCTAAATCTATCGCTGGATCATCTATAGAAACTCCTCCTGTTATATTAATAAAAACATCCTTTGTACCTAGATTAAAACCAGCTCTTTTTTCCAAGACAGCCAAGAGCATATTCAGTCTTTTAGTATTGTAACCTGTACTTGTTCTTTGAGGAGTTCCATAAACAGCTGAACTAACTAATGCTTGAATTTCAATCATTAAAGGACGAACCCCTTCAATTGTAGCAGCAATTGCGTGACCACTTAGTTTTTCGTCTTTTTCAGAGATCAATAATTCACTTGGATTACTTACTGCCCTTAGCCCTTGGGCTTGCATTTCATAGATTCCAATTTCTGAAGTAGCTCCGTAACGATTTTTTTTTGTTCTTAAGATGCGGTAAATATGATTTCTATCTCCTTCAAAATGTAGAACTACATCAACCATATGTTCCAGAATTTTAGGTCCTGCGATTTGACCATCTTTGGTGATATGTCCAACAAGGAAAACAGGAACATGGGTCTCTTTGGCATAACGAATAAATTCTGCTGTACATTCTTTGATTTGGGATATGCTTCCAGGGCTATTTTCGATATAATCTGTATTGAGGGTCTGGACAGAATCAATAATTACTAAATCAGGATTTAAAGTCTCTATTTGAGAGAATATGTTTTGGGTTTTTGTTTCACTCAGGATATAGCATTCATTAGATGACTCATTGATGCGATTAGACCGAATTTTGATTTGTCTTTGACTCTCTTCTCCAGAAACATACAACACTTTTGCATTTATTCGCATTGCAATTTGAAGTAAGAGTGTAGACTTTCCGATTCCTGGTTCACCGCCAAGAAGCATTAAAGCCCCTGGAATTATTCCGCCCCCTAATACCCTATTAAGTTCCTGGTCACCTGTATTTATTCGAGATTCTTGTTTTATATCGATTTGATCAATTTTTAGTGGTTTGACCGCTTGTATATTTTTTTGGGATGATTTCCAGGCTTTTTTTACTGATTTTTCAATTACCTCTTCGGACAATGTGTTCCATTCTTTACAGGAATTACACTGCCCTTGCCACTTTGCATGTTGGGTCCCACAACTTTGGCAAAAAAAAGAAGTTTTGACTTTGTTCATAGGGCATTAATAAAGGACTATCGTTGGCGATTAATCAAAGGTAACGCAAAAAAAGCGATGGCCCCAAAAGTAACAATCATCAATGTCTGGCAACTCCAGACAATCCAGCCAAAAGCCAAACTTGAATCTTTACTTATACCAAATGAAACTAAAACCAAGGAAACAGCATAAGGATAGATACCTATACCTCCATTTGTTATTGAGATGGACAAGCCACCAATTACGAAAGCTGGAATTAAAGCATTCAATCCTAAATTGACTGTTTCGGGAACGGCGTATTTGATAACGCCAAACATAAGTAAATACATTACCCAAATGAATAGGGTGTGAAAGATAAAGGACTTCTTTTTCTCTATTTTTTTAATTGAAAGAACACCTTGCCAAATCTCAGTCAGAAATGATTTAAATTTTTCTAAAAGAGGACTTTTCGAATACATCAAAACCCCTAAGCCTAAACCAAAAACTAACATAACAAATAAAAATTGTAATAGCTTAGATGAACTTAAATCTAAAGTATTCATAATTAAATCAAATTGCAATGATAATGCAATACAGATAAAAATGAATAATATTATTAGATCGACAACCCTTTCNGCAATTACAGTTCCAAACCCCTTTTGAAATGGAATTTTNTCATAGCGATNCATAACAGTTGCNCTNAGTAGTTCTCCAGAGCGAGGAATGCCAAGGTTGGATAAATATCCTANTAAGACAGCAAGAACAGAGTTTGNTATTCTAGGCTTATAACCCAAAGGGACTATAAGGTATGTCCATCTAATGGCTCTTGAGATATGGCTTAATAACCCAAAAACGATAGAAATAATTATAAAATGATAGTCTGCATTTTGTATATATTTGATGACATTATTACGGTCATTAACAGTGGTATTTTGATAGCTCAAATAGATAAAGAATAAGCCTATAACAAGTGGGATTAAATTCCTCGAAACNAGAATTACCTTCTTCAATGTACTAGATTAAACGATTGGTTTTTTCATCAGGAAAAATAATTGTTGGCACGAATGACTTAGCCTCTTCTAAATTAATTTGTGCATAGCTAATGATGATTACAATGTCTCCTTTTTGAACTTTTCGAGCCGCAGGTCCATTTAAAGTAACTTCACCGCTTGCTTTTTCCCCTTCAATCACATATGTTTCTAATCGCTCCCCATTATTAACATTGACCACTTGAACTTTTTCGCCAACGATTAGATTGGCTGCATCAATCAAGTCGCTATCAATAGTGATACTACCTACATAATTTAAATCAGCATCAGTAACTTTTACCCTGTGAATTTTTGACTTTATTATTTCTATTAACACAAGACAAATGTAATGATTTAAGACATATTGATATTGTCTATTAACCGAATTTCTCCTAACGAGGCAGCGATAAAGCCCCGCCCCGATTTTATTGTTTCATTAGGTTTAAATTCGACAAGGGTAAAAGGATCTGTTGCAATAAAATATTCTAATTTAATAAGTGAAAGGTTTTGAAAAAAAGCCCTAACTTCTGTTTGGATTTTCTTATATTTTTCTTTCTTNGCAAGTTTTACTGCAAGTTTCAATCCTGNATATACCTCTGGGGCAATTTTTCTTTCTTCAGGGCTCAATAAAAGATTACGCGAACTCATTGCAAGTCCGTCCGTAGCCCTTACTATTGGACAACCAACTATCTTGGTTGGTAAGTTAAGGGACTTGCTTAAGTGTTTAATAATCAGCAATTGTTGATAATCTTTTTCTCCAAAATATGCTTTGGTCGGAGAAAATGTTTTTAAAAAATACTCGACAACCGTTGCCACTCCCTGGAAGTGCCCTTTTCTAATTTTTCCCTCCATAATATTATCTAGCTCTTTTAGATCATATTGCTTAGCGTGAATTTCATCCCCATAAACGTCAGATTTATCTGGAGTAAAGACCGAGATATTTTCGCCAAATTGAGAAATTTTATCAAGATCTTTTTCTAATTCATTGGGATAACTTTTTAAATCTAAATTATCATCAAATTGAGTAGGATTTACAAAAATTGTAACCAGTACTTTGTCATTTTCACTTAATGCTTTTTTAATCAATGAAAGGTGACCATCGTGGAGTGCTCCCATAGTTGGCACTATTCCAATTGAAAAGGATTTATCCGAAAAACACTTATCAAATTGTTGGGAAGAATTAAAGACAAACATTTAATAATATTTAGAAATTGTAAATATAGAGATTTCAGCTTATTACATTTAATTTTTGTAATTTCGCAAAACTTTTAAGCTTAGGATTAATAAATGTTTTATGAAAGACAAAAAAGTGCTTAATATTTCCTCTGAAGTAGTTCCCTACCTTCCCCAGTCTAACCAAGCTATTAATTCTTTCAAAATACCAAAAAATATTAATGATCACGGGGGTCAGACCAGAATATTTATGCCACGCTATGGTATGATAAATGAAAGACGCCATCAATTGCATGAGGTTATTAGATTGTCTGGAATGAATCTAGTAATTAATGACATTGACATGCCACTAATAATAAAAGTTGCTTCAATTCCTAAGGAAAGAATGCAAGTTTATTTTATTGACAACGATGAGTATTTTAAAAGGCGCGCTTCTTTGAAAGACGACAAACAAAAGCTTTTTTCAGACAATGACGAACGGATGATTTTCTTTACAAAAGGTGTTATAGAAACTGTTAAAAAACTAAATTGGTCTCCAGACATTATTCACTTACATGGTTGGTTTACTTCTTTGTTTCCGATTTATTTGAAAACCTATTATAAAGATGAGCCGATCTTTGCAAACAGTAAAATAGTTACTTCCGTATATGCAAAAGACTTTGACAAAGTAATATCTAAAAATTTATATGATAAAGTCGCATTTGACAATATCCCACTTGAATTAATAAGTCTTCTTAAAAAAGCAAGCTTCGAAAATTTAATTAAGTTGAGTACTGAATTTTCTGATGGATATGCTATTGCCGACATTGAAACTCCAAAATCTATACAAGATTATCTCTCAGATTATTCAATCCCTGGTTTGACTTTTGAAGATTCTCAAAAGGAAGATGCTTTTGTTAATTTTTATTCTACCAATATCCTTTAAAATTAAACAATGGACGTTCTAAGGATACTCAAATCCATTTTGACTGTTTTAGTCACGACAACTTGCTTTTTTCTTTCTTGTGATAAGGAGTATCATTCGGTTGGAGTTGCTTTATTGTCTGATGCGTCACTTAAAACGAACTCTTTTAATGCTCCTGTTTATACCTATCAAAAGAAACTTAATTATTTCCAAACTGATGGATTGCCCCTAGGTCAGCTAGGGAGAATTCAAATTCCTGGTTTTGGTATATCAAAAGCTAGCATAACATCTCAACTTAGGTATTCGGGTGTACCTGTTTTTGGAAATTATACCCAGGAAGCTGAAGACACTGAAGATAATCCTGCAGTAATTGATGAAAACGAAAAAGTTACAGCTGTTTATTTAGACATTCCTTTCTTTAACAACCGAGATGATTCCGATCAAGATGGAGTTATTGATATATTAGATGTTGATCCGCAGGACCCTGAAAGTGATTCAGATAAGGACGGATTGTCTGATATTGAGGAGGGGCGATTAAACTTAAACCCACTAAGCGATGATAGTGACAATGATGGCATTTTAGATCCCATTGACACTGATAGTTCCAGTTATGAATACGAAAATAATTTATATGAAATAGATTCAATTTTTGGCAATAGAGGTGCAACTTTTAATCTCAAGGTTTATGAGCTTACCTATTTTCTCTCTCCCTTGGACCCTCAGCAGAACTTTGAGAGAAACAAACAATATTATTCGAATACTGATTTTTTTGAACAAGGGTTTGTTGGTTCGAAGCTGAGCGATACGCTTTACAGTTTAAATTTTGATGAGTTAAGATTTAACTTTAAAGATGACGATCCTGAAACATTGGATATAGACGAAAGGAATAAAATTCAAACTCGACTTTCTCCAAGGATAAGAGTGCCACTTGATATAGGTTTTTTTCAAAGCAAAATTATAGATAATGAAGGGAAAGATCCCGTTTCTAGTTATGAAAAATTTATTCGATTTTTTAAAGGGATTGTCATTAGAGCGGATAATTTTTCAGATGATCTTTACATGCTTCTCGATATAAATAACGCCAATATTAAAATTGAATATGATTACACCCACAACAATCTGAATGGGACTCTAGACAATACATCTGATGATTTTATTGAGATAAAGTCTAAAACTTTTTCCCTTAACTTTAACGGCGTTCGATTCAATACATTAAAACTTCAGGATATTAGTAGTGAAATTGATAAAGAAGTTCAACTCGGACAGAATAATACTCCCTCGAAAAAATCGTATTTAAATGGGAATGGGTATTTTTCAACTATTAAACTGTTTGATAAGCTTAATTCTCAGGATTTATTACTTGAGGATTTAAGAAAAAATAGATGGCTTGTTAGTGAGGCGAATTTGTTTTTATACGTTGATCAGGATTATTACAATTCTTTTGATTCAGATATTATTGAAAGACTCTATTTGTTTAACTATTCAAATGGTTCGCCTGTTATTGATTTTACCCTTGATAATTCAGTAGATAATAGTTTAAAAAACCGAGACAAATTTATCTTTGGAGGCTTCTTAGAATACGACGACCTTAACAGGCCCTACCGTTACAAATTTAGAATCACCAACCATGTTAACAGGCTGATAAGAAAAGATTCTACTAATTATTCAATAGCTATAGCCCCTGCAAACGGGATAAACTCAATTAGATATAAAAGAGCTCAAACTGCTAACCAAGATTTTATTAATTATCCTTCCACATCTATTTTAAGCCCTCTAGGGGTTGTCCTACACGGTTATGACGGGCAAGAAGATGGTTTATTAGACAAAAAAATCGAACTAGAGTTACTTTACACTGAGTATTAGAATGAAATTTGTTTTAAGATCGTCCAGAGGGTTGATAAAATTAATAACAATAGAAAAAAACTATTATAAACAAAAACTAATATTAAAAAACTATTATATTAAAATAAAAAATAAATTTTATTCTTTTAATAAGTAAAATTNTNATAATAATAATAAATATCTATCATTATTTTATAAATAATAGATTTTGCCTAATATATAAAAATAATATACATGTAATCACTAATGGCAACCCAAATATCCAGTTAAAATAGATTCCCATTAGGACATAAAGAATTACCCACCACACACCGAAGAGGACTAAACCTGCAGTAAATTTAATCGAGCTATAAAAAACAATATCCTCGAAAAGGGATAATACTTTTTTCATGAGAAAAAGAGGAGGAAGATTTGGTATACAGGTGATTGCTAATAAAAATTTGAATCCTAATTTATTCTTATATATTTTTTCTGCTTTAATATTCATAAGTTCTATACCTTTTTGTAAATCTTCAAAATCCATTTCTGTATTTATTCGATTTATTAGCTTTTTACGTATTGAATAATTAATATCATTATTTGGTAACCAAATACATTTTTTCATTCCTGATGTAAGCTTTTCCCTAATATTATTAATTGTTTCAGCCTTAGACATGGAATCATCTAAAAAATTTCTTACTTCAATAGGCTCTCCAAAAACGAGATGAAGATCGCATAACGGCTTTGTATGGTGGCCATAGTTTATTCCCACAGGAACTAAATAAATTGGAAACTTACTATCGATTTGAGCTTCATAAACAAGACGACTACTTCCTTTGGATAATGACTGTAAATAATACTCATTGTGGTGTGCTGCCTCTGAAAACATTATAATTGATTCGTTGGAGCAAAGTAATTTTCTACATTTATTAAAAATCTCCTCATTTCTCTTAAGGTTTGAATATCCATTACGAATTCGATAAACAGGTAGCATTTTTAGTGCATTCAAAAACCATTGTAATTTACCACCAAAAACATCACTACGGGTTAAGGAAGTTACCTGTTGACGAATAACGGAACCTATTAAAAGTGGATCTAGAAATGCTCCTTGGTGATTTGGTGAAAACAGGACTCCGCCTTCTTGTGGGATATTTTCAAGCCCTATAATTTGAATTTTTCTAAAATAACATTTTGATGCAAAACGTACAGTATACTTTATGAAATAGTAAAAAATATTTTTCATTAAAGTGGACTAAAAGTTTTCTTTGACATTATTAAGTTACTGTTTTCCACTTTTGGAAAATTATTTATAAAATTATTTAAATTATAAATAACAATTATAGTCTTCAATTGAAACTAATTTATTTACTAAAATATTGGAAATTTTAAATTTCTAAACTTAAATAAATATTATTTAATAAATTTAACTACATAACTAAAACTTCCACATGCTTTTTTCGGAGCACTATTGGTAATTTTTAGACCCCATCTAGGAGCCCAGACAAAAAAATAATTAAAACTAAACATCTATGAGTACACCTGAATTTTTTGACTTTAAATTTTATGAATGGGAGCAAAAGCTTCGAGATCGCCCATTATTAAGACAGCCATTTGGTGATAAGTGGGAAATCTATACTTGGGGTGAAGTTGGACAAATGGCAAGAAAGTTAGCTACCGGGTTAAAATCACTTGGCCTAAGAGAAAATGCTCACATTGGACTAATTTCCAAAAATTGTCGTGAATGGATTATTGCAGATATTGCAATAATGATGGCAGGATATGTATCTGTTCCCCTTTTTCCCTCCCTCAAAGGAGAAGAATTAAGTTTCCTTTTGGATTATGGTGATGTAGATTTAATTTTTGTTGGAAAGATTGAGACTTGGGAGGATATTAAGAATGACATACCGCTTGAATTACCTGTAATAAAATTTCCTAATTATAAAGGTTTTTCTATTGTTGACCGTGGAGAGGAATGGTTTGACTTTTTAGGGAAATATAATTCAATGAAAAACCCAAATATTCCTAAAATTTCTGATTTGTGGACTCTTATTTTTACTTCAGGTACGACTGGAAATCCAAAAGGGGTTAAACTCTCTTACTTTGCTATTGATGAGACAAAAAATATAACTGAAAAGGAAAACCCCCTTAAAGTTGATTTTTCTGGGAATAATAGTTTTATTTCCTACCTGCCATTAAACCATATTGCCGAGAGAGTAGTAGTTGAACACGTATGTTTGCGTTTCGGTGGATCACTTTCATTTGTTGAATCTATAGACAGCTTCGCAAAAAATTTAAGAGATATTCAGCCTCATATATTCTTTGCTGCGCCTAGAATTTGGACTAAATTTCAATTGGGAATTCTTGGAAAATTATCACAGAACAAATTGGATATTTTAACCAAGATTCCAATAATTTCTGGAATAATAAAAAACAAACTTAAAAAGGGACTTGGGTTAAATCGAGCTAGATCCACTGTCTCAGGTTCTGCACCTCTTTCAATTTCAACAATCGAATGGTTTAGAAAGGTTGGAATTTATATTACTAATGGATATGGAATGACTGAAAACTGTGCAATTTGTTCTCAGGTTGATGGCAGGAATTTTAAAAAGTTAGATTCTGTCGGGAGAGCTCAGTATGGTGCTGAAATTAAAATCGATGAGCCTAGTGGTGAGGTATTGATGCGGGGCCCTTATGTTATGGATGGTTACTACAAAAATGACGAATTGACCTCTAAAACCCTTGTAGATGGTTGGCTTCATACAGGAGATAAGGGATATCTTGACATAGATAAATACTTATATATTACTGGAAGAGTATCTGACAGCTTTAAGACTTCGAAGGGGGAATTTATTGAGCCATTAACCTTGGAGAGTTATTTTGCGGATATTCAGGAAATAGAGGAAATTTGTATAACAGGGTTAGGACTTGCTCAACCAATCGGATTGGTTCAGCTTTCCGAAATTGGGAAATTAACTCCAAAGGACGAATTATCCGAAATTTTAGAAGCTAAGTTAGCAGACATTAACGCTGATTTAGAAAATTATAAGAAAATATCTACGCTAGTTATAGTTAGAGACGAGTGGACAGAACAAAATAAAATTTTAGGACCGACTTTAAAAATTAAACGAGGGAATTTAGAAGAAATGTATTCTTCAAAATACATTTTATGGACCTCAAATAATTCAAAAATTATTTGGGAATAATCGAATTAATCAAAATCTCGTATATTGTTATTAAATGTATTATATTTCGCAAATTTTGCTCTTAATACATATTTAATAAAAAACTAACAAATTAAACATGAAAAAACTATCTGTATTTAGATTCATTTTCCTAATGGGTCTGGTATTTAAC
>NHFW02000010.1 GCA_002171295.2 Flavobacteriaceae bacterium TMED121 | reverse complement strand
CTCGTTTGAACACCTCAATGCTTGAATAGGGTCTATATTCCACGAATTCATGAGCCATTTTTTTTCCAACTCCTGGGATCATGTGAAAATCCTTTTCATTAGTAGTGTTTAAATTTAATGGAACAAATATTTTCTTAAAAAGTTCTTCTTTATCGTAATCAGCTAAAACTTTATTAAAATCATTTATAGATAAAAAGGCCTATTACTCAAGATTAATGAAACTAAATCCGGTGATATATCAAGTTTAACTAATTCTGACTCAGTTGCAAGATTAGGATTTAAAATAATCGAATTTTTAACATTGGTTTTTTCATCTTGAGAGTTAGTGTTTTTTTTAACATTAGATGAAAAGTTTTTACAATTTAATAGTGATGCGTTTATAAATATTGATGTAACTAATATTAAACTTAATTTTTTCATTTGTTATTGGGAGCAAATTATTAATACATTTTAATAAAAGAGGATATTTACATTGGTATTGAATTTAAATCCTTGTACAGGTTAAAAAAAGGGAGATTTACCTGTAAACGAAGTTCTCAATGATTCAATTCCTGTTTATTGAATGAAATTAAAAAAATATTATTGAAAGAAGCTCTCACACAGTGAATCAAAAAACATTAAATCATTTGAATCAAAATCAATATTAATAAAACTATTAATTTTTAGCGGATTCTTTGAAGTGAAAAAACATGGTTCATTTTCGATTGATCCTTTTACTTTGAAATCTCTACCTTGAAAATAACATTTTTCAACTAAAACCTTAAAGCTTGATTTTTTTACAACTCTAATATTTTCTGGTCTTATATAACTTACTTTACCATTGACAAATATTTTATTTAATCCCCCTAAAACTTTGGCACAATAGCAGTTTACAGGTTCACAATAAATTTTTACTGGATCTGCGTACTGTTGTAATACTCCAGCCTTAAAAACCAAAATTCGGTCAGATATATTAAGAGAGTCGTTTATATCGTGGGTAACGAGAATTGTAGTTGTTTTTGTCTGTTTTAATATTTTATAAATCTCGTCAATCATAGACCCTTTAATAGAAGAATCTAAATTACTAAAAGGCTCATCCATTAATAATAAATCGGGTTCACGTATTAAGGATCTTGCAATACATGCTCTTTGTTGCTCGCCACCCGAAAGTTGATGAGGAAATCTTGAAACAAGATTTTCAAGGCCGGTCAAGTTTAGCATGTAGGGTAGGTTTTTTAAAAAAGATTTATCGAGATTAAAAGTTATATTGTCTATCAATGAAAGATGAGGAAATAATGGATAGTCCTGAAAAATAAACCCAATTTTTCTTTTTTGAGGTTTTATAAAAACTCGGTCATCATTAAGGACTAAGCTATTAAGTATTATTTGCCCATCATTTATTTTTTCTAATCCAGCAATACACTTTAAAAGAGTAGTTTTACCTGAGCCACTCTCACCAATAAAGGAAATTATTTCTCCTTTTTTAACAGAAAAATTTAATTTTTTAATTAGTGGAGATCCCTTTTTATAAAACTTCACTAAATTATTTATATCAAGATACATTTGTATTATTATTAATAAAATTTCTCAAAATTAATAACATAAAGCTACCTATTAAAATAATGATAAGTGAATAAATACTGGATTGAGTTAACATTTCCTCAACAGCAAACTCATAGGTTTGAGTTGCAAGGGTATCAAAATTAAAAGGTCTTAATATTAGTGTTATAGGTAATTCTTTCATTAAATCAATGAATGTAAGAATAAAAGCTATGCCCAATGCAGTTCTATTGATTGGAAAATGTATTTTTTGAAAAAGTTTTAGTGGGCCTAAACCAAGATTTACTGCTGTCTCATCAAAAGATTGTGGATGTTTCTCAAGGCTAGATTTTATCGGAGATTTGCCAACAGCTAAAAACCTTATTACTAAAGCATATATAAGTAAAAAAAAAGATCCAATAAGGTATACTGAATTAAAATAATTATTGAAAGTGGTGAAAATAATAATTAATCCTAATGCCACAACAGCCCCTGGAATAGCGTAGCCAAGAGATATTAATTTATTTATCAGATTACTAAGTTTATTTTTAGTAAGTTTCTCACTGTATTGAAAAAAAGTAGCTAAAAAAATAATAATTATACTTGCTGAGAGGCAAATAAATAAAGTATTTAGTGTTAAATCAAGTAAATGATTAAAGTCAGTTGATTTTAATGATTTAAAAGAATTGTTCAAAATAAAAACAAAAGGAAAAAAGAAACCGAAGAGAAATGGAGTAAAGCAAGTGATGTGAGCGAAAATTATTTTATTCTTATGAAGTAATTCTAAGTGGTTTGTATCTGTATTGGATTTGTAATTAAATTTAGATCTTAAATTAAAAATCTTGTCAATAAAAAATAATGCAAATACTAAAATTAATAAAACAGACGCTAACTGAATTGCGGAATCAATATCTCCCATTGAAAACCAAGATCTAAAGATACCTGTTGTATAAGTATTAACTCCAAAATACTTTACTGCTCCATATTCATTTAAGACTTCCATTATTACAAGAAAAAGTCCGGAAAAAATTGCTGGTGTAGATAGTGGTATAATTATTTTATAAAAGATTTTAAAAGAAGACAATCCTAAGTTTTTTGATATATTAATATATGTTGAACCAATCATACTGAAAGATACTCTTGAAACAGAATATATATAAGGGGATAAGGCAAATGCTAGTATTAATCCAAGAATTTCGATCTGTAGATAGTCCCTATTAAAAAAAGGATATAATTCATTAAAATATTTTCTAAAAAAACTTTGTAAGGGACCAGTATAGCTTAGTATATCACTGTANGTAAAAGCCATAATATATGATGGGATNGCCAGTGGNAAAAAAAGAACTATATCATAGAATGTGCGCCCAGGAAATTTATANAAACTNANTATCCATGCNGGNAGTANTCCAATTATTAATGAAAAAAATGANGTTAGTAATACTAAATANAGNGTATTTATCGAGTACTCTANTAGAANGTTATCCAACAAGTATTTAAAGGAATCCCCTTTATCNACAAATATTTTTAAAAAAATTATTANNATAGGTAGTAAGAGAAAAAGTGCAAGAAAAAAACTAATTAAAATCCATCTCTTGTTTTCAATCTTAAAAAAATCCCTACTATTTCCAGCCAGTTTTGTCAAAAACTAAAATTGCTTCATTTCTATATTTACCAAGTAAATTCAAATCTAATGAATCTGGTCTAAATTCCCCCCATTTTTTAACTATATCAGAAGGTTCAACTTTTGAATTAACCGGATATTCGTAACTAGTGTTTACATAAACTTTTTGAGCTTCTTCACTTGTTAAATACTCCATTAATTTTATTGCATTGGACTTATTTGGGGAATTTTTTGCTAACCCAATACCTGAAATATTTATGTGACTTCCACTTTGATCTTCACCTTGATTGGGAAAAAAAACAGAAACAGAATTACCCGCATTTAATTCTTCTTCATTTTTAGAAGATAATAAAAGCCCTATATAATAAGAATTTACAATTGCTAAATCACCTTGACCTGCAGCAATTGCCTTTACTTGGTCACGATCACTTCCTTTAGGGTCTCTTGCAAAATTTTTAACTAAATCATAAGACCACTTTTTTGCATGTTCAACACCCTTATTTGCTACAATAGATGACATTAATGCCTGGTTGTAAGCGTTTGATGAGGATCTAACCAAAATTCTATTTTTCCATTTTTCATCTCCAAGATCTTCATAGGTTGATAACTCCTCTTTTTTAACCCTTTCATTACTATAAACTATTATTCTTGCTCTATAAGTAATAGGGGTCCAATATCCATCTTTATCCATAAAAACATCGTCAACATTTTTTTCAATCATTTCAGAGTTAATTTTTTGTAAAAGATCTAGATCCTTAGCTCTAAAAAGTTTTCCAGCATCAACAGTTATAAATAAATCAGCTGGACTATTATCGCCTTCATTTTTAAGTCTCTCAATTAGTTCATCCGCATTTGCTTTAACAACGTTAACTTTTATTCCAGTTAATTTTTCAAAATTTTCATATTGTTTTTGGTCTACGGCATAATGTCGTTGACTGTAGAGGTTTACTTCTAGGGTATTTTTGTCATTACAAGAAATAGCAAAAAAAACAATTAGTAAATATTTTATTAATGATTTCATATTAAATTTATTTTACGGCTTGTAAAATTAATCCTTTTATTTAGAATGAATTAAAATAAGAAGAACTATTCTAAATTATATTTTTAAAATTTTTAGCGCTAGATTAAAAGATGATTCGAAATTTAACGTGTTTAGTTGAAGATTTATATTTTGACTAGTAAAATAAGTAATCAGTTTTTCTGTGGGCATGTTACCAACTAGATCACTAGAGGCCATTGGACAACCACCAAAACCATTAATAACTCCATCAAAACTTTTACATCCAGAAGAAAAAGCAGCATTGATTTTATCTGACCATCTATCCATAGTAGTATGAAGATGCGCACCAAAATCTATTTTTTTAAATTTGGGAATTAATATTTTAAAAATNGAGGATATATCTTCTGTTTTTGCACTACCTATAGTATCTGAAAGTATAATTTTATTAATACCTAAATCCTCCAATTTCTCACACCAATAACAAAGAATCTCTTGGCCCCATGGATCACCATATGGATTTCCAAAACCCATCGACAAATAAACTACCAACTCCTTGTTACTATTTGAAGCTTTTTTAGCTATACATCTAACAACTTCAAATGATTCATCAATAGATTTATTTGTGTTTCGGATTTGAAAATTTTCTGATATCGAAAAAGGAAATCCTAAATAATTAATTTGATCAAATTTACATGCTTCCTCTGCCCCCCTCAGATTAGCTACAATTACCGATAATTTAGTTTTAGTTGAACTTAAATCAAGGCCTTTAATAACATCTGCGGTATCTTTAAGTTGAGGAATTACTTTTGGAGATACAAAACTCCCACAATCCAAAGTATCGAAACCAACATTCAATAAACTTTGTAAATAAGAAATCTTGTGCCTTGTAGGAATCCATTTTTTTATGCCTTGCATTGCGTCCCTGGGGCATTCAATGATCTTTATTTGATCCATATAGGTAAAATTAAGAATCTAATTTTCTTATTTATTAATTATCTTTGTTGAAATTGAAGAAGATATTATGATAGCAAGATTAACTGATCAATTAGCCCCTTTTAAAAAACAACTTATTGAACACCCAATATATCAAAATATTGATTGTGTATCGGACTTAAGATGCTTCATGGAATCCCATGTTTATGCCGTTTGGGATTTTATGTCATTAGTAAAAAAACTTCAGCTAGACTTAACCACTACTACCCTACCGTGGCAACCACCAGAAAATATTACTGCCGCCAGACTAATTAATGAGATAGTTTGGGGTGAGGAATCAGATTTAGACAAAAATGNTAAACCATTTAGTCATTTCGAAATGTACCTTAATGCAATGAATCAAATTAATGCAAATACTGATGGGATTGAAGCTATGCTAAATCGGCTTAAAGCTNGGGAAAATATTTTCGAAATTATTGATTACATCAACTTACCTTCTCATGTAGCCGATTTCTTACGCTATACTTTTCATGTTATTGATGAAGGTAAAACACATAAAATTGCTTCTGTTTTTACATTTGGAAGAGAGGATTTGATCCCCGATATGTTNATTTCAATGATTAAAAAAATGAATCGGGATAATGACCANAAGATTGATCAAATCATTTATTATTTTGAGCGTCATATTGAAGTTGATGGAGATGAGCATGGGCCCATGGCACTGGAAATGATCAATAATCTGTGTGGTACAGATCCAATTAAATGGGATGAAGCTATTACTGCTGCTCAAGAAGCTCTCCAAAAACGTATTTCACTTTGGGATGGTATAAACCAGCAGTTAAATCAAAAGGTAGAAAATAAAGTATGAACAAATTTTTATTTATTACGATTCTTTTTTTTACGTATTTAGTAAATTCTCAGGTTCAACCTTCAACAAAGTATGCTCAAACGATAACAGATAAAGAATTAAAAGAGCTATTGTATGTCTATGCCTCTGATTATTTTGCTGGAAGAGAAGCCGGAACAAGAGGTCAAAAATTAGCTGTTGATTTCTTAAAAGATTATTATATANGTCTTGGAATTAATTCTGCTGAAGGAACATCCCCCACCTACTTTCAGACGATGAAGTTAATTATTGACAGAAAAATTATTAATACTGAAAATGTTGCTGCAATAATTCCCGGAAGCGATAAGCCTGAGGAATACATTGTCATAACCTCTCACCTAGACCATATTGGCACTCATGATGGAGAAATTAATAATGGAGCTGATGATGATGGGTCTGGAACTGTAGCCATGCTTGAAATAGCAGAAGCATTTAAGGGTGCTTATGACAAAGGGGAAGGCCCAAAAAGATCAATATTNTTTTTACATGTAAGTGCTGAAGAAAAAGGATTATTGGGCTCTAAATATTATGTGGAAAACCCTCTTTACCCACTTGATAATACTGTTGCCAACCTAAATATTGATATGATTGGAAGAACTGACCCAAAAAGGTTAGATAGGGATCCTAACTACATATATCTAATTGGTTCTGACAGGCTTAGTCAAGAACTNCATGATNTTTCTGANGCAGCNAATAATAAATTCACCAATCTTATATTAGATTATACCTTTAACGACCTAAATGATCCCAACCGTTTTTATTATAGAAGTGATCATTATAATTTTGCTAAAAATAATATTCCTATAATATTCTACTTTAATGGTACACACGAGGATTATCATAAACCTGGTGACACTGTAGATAAGATAAATTATCCATTACTAGAAAAAAGAACTAAGCTTATTTTTTATACTCTTTGGGAACTAGCAAATAGAGAAGAAAGAATAAATCTGGATTAAAAGTGAATTAATCGTCCATTGATCGAGCTCTTCGAAAGAAGATATAGCCCATTCCTCCAATTGCAGCTCCAAGCATTATTTGAACTCCACCTGCATTAACAGTTTGAATAATAAAAATATATGTACCCAAAATTATCATGATAATGCCTATAGTTTTTAAGAAATTTTTCATTTTTTTAAATAATAAATTTAAAAAAGGGGTCCTTTTAAAGACCCCCNTTAAGGGTGGAAGACCGGTTTCGAACCGGCGACCTCTAGAACCACAATCTAGCGCTCTAACCAGCTGAGCTACAACCACCATTTACAAGACAAATTTAGCGTTTTTTAGTATAATTTAAAGTAAGGAATCGAAATTTTCAAACGCAAGCAATCCGTCGGTAATAAAACCTTCACCAGATTCTTTATTAATTAGACGACCCATGTTTTTTGCTCGGCTTTCAACGCTTTNAATAAAATTAAGAGAGCTTATTGGTGTTTGAGGCTCTTCAGATTTAGAATTATAAAACTGGCTCTTAAAGGTCCTGATCGCTTTCATTTTTTTATCCAGATGTCCTGTAATATTAATAATAAAATCAGGAGCTAAGTCCTCCCACTGGATATAATGAAAAATATGTTTTGGACGAAAAGCCTTTTGATTTTGACCATTATCATCAAAAGTCTCTATCTTTTGTAAGCCACTTAAAAAGCATGCATGAGAGACTAATTCAGATGCTTTTGCATGATCAATATGACGGTCTTTGACTGCATTACACAAAACAATTTCTGGCCTATATCTTCTTATTACACTAATTAACTTCCTTTGATGCGTTTCGTCATTAAAAATAAAGGCATCTTTAAAATTCATATTNTCCCTAAATACAACTCCAAGAAGTTNTCCGGAAATCTGAGCTTCTTTTGCNCTAATATCTATGNTTCCACGGGTAGCCATTTCTCCTAAAGTAAGATCAATAATTCCAACTTTTTTACCTTCAAATACAGCCTTAGAAATTGTGCCAGCACAACCTAACTCGACATCATCTGGATGAGCGCCAAAAGCTAAAATATCTATATCCATTTCTTTAGTTCAATGCCATTATCTTTTCATCAATCCACCCTATAATNTCCTCACTCAAGGGAGCTGTTCTAGGTGAAATTATTTTTTCTAGGTTACCTTTTCTACCAATAAGATACTTTTGGAAGTTCCATGTAACTTTAGAATTTTTAAATCCATTTTTTTTGGCCTGGGTAAGGAATTGATAAATAGGATGCATGTCACTACCCTTAACAGATATTTTACTCATCATAGGGAAAGAAACTCCATAATTCTTTTCGCAAAAAATAGAGATTTCTTTATCAGAGCCTGGCTCTTGCCACAAAAAATTATTTGCCGGAAATCCTACAATAACAAAGCCTGATGACTTAAATCGATCGTAAAGCTTTTGTAAACCCTTGTATTGAGGGGTAAGCCCACATTTAGATGCGGTATTTACAATCATAATTTTCTTTCCTCTCAGAGACTCGAAATCAAAAATCTTTCCATCGATATCTTTAACTTTGAATTGGTAAATTGTTTTCTCCATAAGATTGTCGTTTTGCGCTAAGACTCCATTNANCAAAAAAAGAAAAAGAATAGAATAGACTATATTTTTCATGGAACAAATTTCGGGTTTTAATCTGTTAAAAAAAAAATAGAAAATTTTAAAACAAAAAATTAGTGAATTTCAGCAGAAAGATTGGCGTCTAAAAGTTTAGCACAAATTGGCTCGAGCTTCTTCAAAGAACCAGTTTTAACAATGCATTTTCCCGAAAAATGAACAATATAGGCACATTGTTCAGCTTGCTCATAAGTGTGGCCGCAGAGAGCAACAAGTGATTTAATAACATGATCAAAAGTGTTAACATCGTCATTGTACAAAATAATTTCATGTTCTCTTTGTACGTCAGTTAGAACTTTAACATCACCTTGTTTTTCAATTTGTGGTTTTTCACTACTCACGACTTAATAAATTCTGTTGCAACCCAATCATCAATTATAAAGTTACGAATAAATTTAAATCCATGCTCATTGGAGAAAGTCTGAATTTTAAGNAAATCATCAATATAAAAACCACTCATTAATAGAACACCTCCATTACAAAGTCTCCTGGCATAGAAAGGTATCTGATCTATTAAAACATTTCTATTAATATTCGCCAAAATCACATCATAAGTTCCTTTGCTTGGGACGTCACTACTTAATTCGACATTAATTATATTACAATTGTTTACTGAAATATTATTTAATGTATTTTCTACACACCAAGGGTCAAAATCTACTGCGTGAACAGCACGAGCCCCCTTTTTCTCTGACAAAATGGATAAAATCCCAGTGCCTGTTCCCATATCCAAAAATTTTTTGTTGGTACAATTNATTTTAAGTAAAAAAGTTATCATCATTTGAGTTGTTTGATGNTGACCTGTTCCAAAACTCATTTTGGGTGTTATTATCAAATCGTATTTTACCTTTTCGGGCTGGTGAAAATCAGCTCTTACTATACATTCATTACCTATTTTTACTGGACTAAAATCCTTTTCCCATTTTTNATTCCAGTTTTCTGGAAGAATTTTTTTTAAAGAATAACTAATGGAAATATCTTTTTGGGAAAAAAGTGATAGTTTTTCAAATTCATCTTTCAAAAAATTTGNCTCAGGGATATAAGCTCTAAAACCNNTATCTGTGTATAAAAAACTCTCAAAATCGAGATCCCCCATNTNTGCAACCATAATTTCTCTCCATGGTTCCGATGGGTCAATCAAAACATCNATCTCTAAATATACANAAGGCATTTAAGCAGATTGTACAATCGCNTAAAAATCATCTACTTTTAATGCAGCACCACCAATTAAGCCTCCATCAACATCTGGTTGAGAAAATATTGCAGGAGCGTTGTTCGGTTTTACACTTCCCCCATAGAGAATTGGTACACCATTTGCCAAAGATTGATCATATTTTTCAGCAATAATTGATCTAATATAAGCGTGCATTTCTTGTGCCTGCTCTGGAGTCGCAGTTTCTCCTGTCCCAATTGCCCAAACTGGTTCATAAGCCAAAATTAAATTCGACCAAGAATGGGCGTTCAAACCAAATAAAGCTGAAGTTAGCTGAGATTTAACGACATCAAAGTGATTATCTCTTTTTCTGTCAGACAATTTCTCTCCAAAGCAAAAAATAATCTCCATATCATTGTTTAGTGCTGCAGCAACTTTATCTTTCAAGGCCAAGTCTGATTCATTGTAATAAGCTCGACGTTCAGAATGACCCAAAATGACCGATTTAATACCAATACTTTGAAGCATAGTGGCTGAAATTTCGCCTGTGAAAGCACCAGATTTTTCAGCATTCATGTTTTGGGCAACTACTTCTAAAGGACTTTCTCTGGTCATCTCCTCTGCTTGAGCCAAGTGAGTAAAAGCAGGAGCAATGATTACTCTCACCCGTGAAGATAATGTTAATTTTTTTAGAGATTGAATAAAATCAATAGTTTCAGATTTATTATTATTCATTTTCCAGTTTCCAGCAACAATTTTTTTTCTCATAATTTTAATTTATTAATTTAATTTTAGGATCTAATAAGGTGTATACAAAATCTAAAAATATATTTATTGTAATAAATAAAGTAGAAACCGTTAAAACAATTCCTATAATCACAGGTATATCAAGTGTATTAATTGAATTAACAATCTCTTTCCCCATACCCTTCCATCCAAAAATATATTCTACGAAAACAGAACCTGCTAGCATAGAAGCAAACCATCCGGAAATTGCAGTAACAACTGGATTAAGGGAGTTTTTTATAGCATGTCTGTAGATTACCTCAACTTTTGATAATCCTTTTGAATATGCTGTTTTTATATAATCTTGCGAAAGTACTTCCAACAAGCTACTTCTAAATAACTGAATGATAACTGCAATGGGACGAATTCCCAATACAATGGCAGGAAGAATAAGATTTTTTAATACTATTAATCTCTCCTCCCCATAATCATCCATTTCATATAAGCTCCCTGTCATATTCAAACCAGTAGTTTGATGATATAAAAACCCAAAAAACCAAGAAAATAGAATGGCACTAAAAAATGAGGGTACACTCATACCTAGTGTGCTTAGAAACTGAAGCCATTTATCAATCCATGTATTGTAATATAAAGCAGAAATAATTCCCAAAATAAGTCCAAAAACAACTGAAATACTAATTGCAGAAACCGCTAAAATAATTGTATTTGGTAGGGTTTCAAGAATGACTTTTGAAACTTTTTTACCTCGCTTTTGATAAGAAGTTCTTAAGTGTGGAAATTTAATTGCTAAAACAAAATTTGAAGTTTTGATTAATGAAAAACCAAAATATTTATCTTGAGAAAAAAAAGATAAATCTTCATGATTAACAGAATGATATGAAAAAGGAGATAAATCATTTATATAAAGTAGGTATTGACTTGAAATGGGTAAATTAAATCCATATTTTTTTTTTATTTGTTCCATTTGAAGACTATCCTCTTGTTGATCTACCATCATTTGGGCAGGATCACCAGGTAAGACATTAAAAAGAAAAAATATAATTGTCACAACTCCAAAGAGTGTTAGAAAAGAATAAAAAAATTTTGAAAGAATAGATGATATCATTTTTTAATCAAAAGCATTTAGGTGAATTAGCGCAAAAACAGCGTAATTAACTATATCTTGATAATTTGCTTCAATTCCCTCACTAACAATTGTTTTACCAGAATTACCCTCTATCTGTTTTACTCGCATTAGTTTTTGTAGGATAAGGTCAGTCAAAGAACTCACTCGCATATCTCTCCATGCCTCTCCATAGTCATGATTTTTTGCTAACATCAATTCAAAAATAAATTTTTCCTGTGCTTCATAATTAGCTAAAGCTTCCTCTAAATCAAGATCAGGATTTTCAGAGACACCTAATTCGATTTGAATCAGTGCCATTATTGAGTAGTTTATAATACCTATAAATTCCGGAATCTCTCCTTCATCGACCTTCCGAGTTAATTTGGTTTGTAAGCTTCTAATTCTTTGTGCTTTTATAAAAATTTGATCTGTTAGAGAAGTTAATCTAAGAATTCGCCATGCACTACCATAATCCCGCATTTTTTTATTAAAAAGAGACTTACAGTTTTTCATTACACTTTGGTATTGAAGTTGAGTAGATGACATCTTTTTAATAAAATTTAATGTAAATTTCGAAAAAAAATTTCTATATCATAGAGGCAAAAAAATAAAGTTATTAAGGTATTGTAAGACAAAATGACAATAAATATTAAAGGAGAACTAATCGACCTAAGTAAACCAAAAATTATGGGAATACTTAATCTTACCCCAGACTCTTTTTATGATGGTGGGAAATATAATAAAATTGAAAATGCCCTACGTCAAACTGAAAAGATGTTAAATGCAGGTGCATATTTTATTGACTTAGGAGCATATAGTACGAAACCTGGAGCTAAAACAGTTTCGGTCGAAGTTGAAAAAAAAAGGTTGCTCCCCGTTTTAGAAAAATTAATTAAAACATACCCCGAAACTCATTTTTCAATTGATACCTTTCGATCGACAATCGCAGCTGAAGGATTAGATAGAGGAGCAGCAATGGTCAACGATATTTCAGGGGGACAATTTGATAATAAAATGATNGATACAATTGGGCACTACAATGTTCCCTACGTATTGATGCATACTTCTGGAAAACCAAAAATCATGCAAAAAAATCCTCANTATAAAAATGTAGTGAAAGAAGTAATTTATTATTTTTCTAAAAAGATACAATTAGCATATAAAGCCGGAATTAATGATATTATTATTGATCCTGGATTTGGATTTGGTAAAACCATATACCATAATTATGAAATACTTAAAAATCTGAAATTATTTCAAAATTTTGAATTGCCTTTAATGATCGGATTATCCCGAAAGTCTATGATATACAAAAAATTAGGGATTAGTCCCAATGAAGCACTTAACGGATCAACTGCTCTTCACTCTGTTGCATTATTAAAAGGTGCAAATATTTTGCGTGTTCACGATGTAAAGCAAGCCAAAGAATGTATTGATTTATTGCAGGCGCTTAAATAGTTTTTTAATTTTACAGAAAACGTAGTACTTGGACCAATTAAATTTTCTTGAAATTTCTATAATCGATGTTGCCGATATTATTCTTGTGGCACTGCTTTTATTTTATGCATACAGNCTGGTAAAGGGAACTGTAGCAATAAATATTTTTATTGGAATCGTGATTTTTTATTTAATTTGGAAAATAACCGATATATTAAACTTAGATGTATTAAGNAATATTTTAGGAAAATTTATTAGTGTTGGTTTTTTTGCTTTNATTGTAGTTTTTCAGCAGGAAATACGAAAATTTTTACTACTTATTGGATCTACTAATTTTGCTTCTAAGAGAAATGTAGTTCGTTATTTTAATTTTTTAAATCAAGGCCAAGTTACGCTTAAGCTGGATTTAACTGCTTTACTAAGTGCCTGCGAAAAAATGGCAAGTGAAAAAACAGGTGCAATTATCGTTTTGGAAAAAGAAAATAATTTAGATTTTCTAATCAGTACCGGTGACGAAGCCAACATAGAATTAAGCTCTCAAATTCTGGAAACTATTTTCTTCAAGAATAGTCCACTTCACGACGGTGCAATCATTATAAAGCAAAACTTCATAAAAGCCACTAGAGTAGTATTACCGGTAACGGATTCATCAGCTATACCCACAAGGTTTGGACTTAGACATCGAGCAGCTATTGGTATTAGTGAAAAAACAGATTCTTTAGTTTTAGTTATTTCTGAACAAACCGGAAAAATATCTTACATCAAAGATGGACAGTTTTGTAAATTTAAGAACGTGGAAGATTTAAGAAGGTTATTAACCGAAGACCTTTCAATTTAAGCTAAGGATAACTCTGAAAACTGAATTTTGTNTAGNCTAGAATAGTACCCTTCTTTTATTTCTAATAATTCCTCATGCGACCCTATTTCAACAATTCTTCCCTGATCCATCACTATAATACGATCTACATTTTTGATAGTAGACAATCGATGAGCTATTATAATTGAAGTCTTATTTTTAGTAATTCTAGCGGTTGCTGTTTTTATAAGCTCCTCAGAGTGTGAGTCTATAGAAGAAGTTGCCTCATCTAAAATCATTACACTTGGATTTGAGATATAAACTCTCAGAAATGCAATAAGTTGACGCTGACCAGATGAAAGCATAACCCCTCTCTCCTTAACATTATAATTATAACCTCCTGGTAGAGATTCGATAAATTCATGTACTCCAATTTTTTTAGCTATACTCTTGACCTGCCTCACAGAAATATCAGGATTATTTAAAGTAATATTGTTAAAAATTGAGTCTGCAAAAAGGAAAACATCTTGTAAAACAATCCCAATGTGACCTCTAAGCGATTTAAGGGAAAAATCTCGGATCTTTATATCGTCTAAATAAATTTCTCCAGAATCATATTCATAAAAACGCGAAAGCAGATTGATAAGTGTCGATTTTCCTGCTCCTGTTGAACCTACTATAGCAATTTTTTCACCAGGTTGTATTAAAAGGTTTAAATCGCGAATAACTTCTTCCCCTTNATGGTATGAAAACTTTAAGTTTTTAATTGATATTTTACCCNTTATNTTTTCAGGTTTTTTTGAGCCCAGATCATTAATNGCACTNTTCGTCTCAATAATTTTAAAAATTCGTTCAGCTGAAACCATTCCCATTTGAAGTGTGTTAAATTTATCAGCAATTTGGCGCAATGGACGAAAGAGCATCTGAGACATTTGAATAAATAAAAAAATAGTTCCNAATGAAATTATACCTCCTGCTGCAACGTTTAGGCCCCCAAACCAAACTAATAATCCTAGAGTGATAGATGAAGCAATTTCTGCTACNGGAAAAAAAATGGAGTTATACCATACTGTTTTTNACCAAGCTTTTTTATGCTTTTCATTTATCTGAGTAAATTTTTTGAATTCGGTTTCTTCTCGGTGAAACAACTGAACAATTTGCATCCCGGATAATCGTTCTTGAACAAATGAGTTTAAATTAGCAACTTGAAGTCTAACCTCTTCGAATGCGGTCTTCATTGATTTTTGAAAAAGTCTAGTTGCATAAATAATTAAGGGAAGTATTGAAAAAACAATTAATGAAAGTTTCCAATTAATTAACAACATAATGATTATGATAACACCCATTTTTAATAAGTCAGCAACTATCATAAACAAACCTTGAGAAAAAATACTCGCTATTGTTTCAATGTCGTTTACAGCTCTGGTCACTAACCTACCTACAGAAGATTGATCGAAGTAAGACATTCTAAAACCTATNATTTTTTTGTAAAGAACTAATCTTAAGTCTTTTATAACATTTTGCCCAAGTAAGTTAGCAAAAAAGACAAAGAAGAATTGAAACATAACTTCTCCTATCAAAGTAATTAACATCAGTATGATAATTAAAACCATTCCATCATAATCTTTTAGTCGTATAAAGTCATCGACAATAATCTTGAGTAAGTATGGAGTTAAAACAGAGAAAGCAGAAACTAAAATAGCAGCTGACATTACAAAATAATAGGTGTTTTTATATGGTTTTACATAAAACATCAGTTTTGAAAATAATCTATTGTCAAAAATATTTACCTTTTTATTTTTCATTGTTTAAATATACACTTGATGGGTAAATTATTTTTGTTAGAAAAAGTCCCTTAGCGGGTACCGAAAATCCCGCTTTACTCCTATCTCTNCTTTCGATTATAAGTNTAATATCTTCAAANGGTCTTTTNTTTAAACCTATCTCTAATAATGTTCCGACAATTGATCTTACCATATTTCTCAAAAATCGATTAGAGGTAATAGAAAATACTATTTGACTTTCTTTTTCAGACCAGGATGCATTTTTAATATTGCAAAGAAAAGTTTTTACATCCGTTCTAGACTTTGAAAAGCATTTAAAATCTTCATATTGAAGTAAAAAATTGGCGGCCTCATTCATTAAATTGATATCAGGAACGTTTTTCAGAAAATAATGATATGAATTATTAAAAGGATCTTTTAAGCTTGAAATGTAGTATTCATAGGATCTTTCAATGGCGTCAAAGCGAGCATGAGCAGTTCCTTTTACATTTTCTAAGGATATTATATTAATAGATTTTGGAAAGTAGCTATTTAATAAAAATACTAAGTCTTTTAAATGCTCTTCTTTAATTAAGGCGTTGAAATGGGCAAACATTTGTTTTGCGTGTACCCCTGCATCTGTTCTTCCGGCACCAACTACAGATATTTTTTGTTTCAATAATTTTGACAATCCGTCTTCAATTACCTCCTGAATTGATAAAGCATTGGGTTGGCTTTGCCAGCCATGAAAAGCAGATCCGTCATAAGAAAACTCAATAAAATATCGTTTTAACTCCATTTAATTATTCTTCAAATATATCGCTTTTGATTATCATTATATATTAAAGAATAAGGATCAAAATTTTAAAATATATTTGAATAAAATAAATCTAAACCATTTGAGAAAAATCCTTCTTATGTCTGACACTCACGGTCATTTAGATCAGAAAATGATAAATCATGTTAATTGGGCAGATGAAGTTTGGCACGCCGGAGACATTGGTGAAATCAGTATAACTGACAAATTATCTAAATTAAAACCGGTAAGAGCTGTCTTTGGTAATATCGATAGTCATTTATTAAGATATCAATTCAAAGAAAATTTAATTTTCTATTGTGAAGGAGTTAAAGTTTTAATTACACATATAGGAGGATATCCAGGTAGATACAACTCAAAAGTAAAAAAACTTCTTTTGGATGAGAATCCTCAGTTATACATTTGTGGTCATTCACACATTTTAAAAGTTATTCCCGACAAAAAGTTAAATTTAATTCATATCAACCCTGGTGCAGCTGGAATTAGTGGANTTCACAAAATAAGAACTATGGTTAGATTTATTATTAATAAAAAAGAAATTAAAAACCTAGAAGTGATAGAACTTGGTTTAAGAGGTAAGATTATCTAAGACGATCGACAGATTTAATCAAGTCTTCATCACTCTTAATTCCCTTATTGGCCAACAATAGAAAGATTCCGGATAAAATTGGTGTCATTATCCATTGAATGTCGGGATAAATCAATTTTTTTTGAGATAAAAAGTAAATTATAGTGATAAGAATAAACAAATGAATCAATAAATGAATTTTATTTAAACCNATCTGAAAATTTCTTTTTTTAAACAAAAANATATTGATAATACTTATAAAAAAAGCAAAAAATAAATATGGAATAATAAAATAATTCATGAAAGATAAATGATTCAATGTTAAGCTAAGTTTAGGAAAAATGAAATAACTTGAAATACTAATTAATGCAACTAGCAGGAGATAAATAGATTGAATACGTTGAATCATATGATTACNATTTTTAAATAATTTTTTTTAAAAACNTAAATTATAAATAAAATTTGTAATATTGTANAAGGCCTTGANATTCTACGGCTNATTATCAAAATAGCACAACAATTTTCATATTTTAATTATCCTTACCAATTCTAATGTACGAAATAGAATCGCTTAAAAGCAAGAAACTATCTGAATTGCAAGAAATTGCAAAAAAAATTAACGTCAAAAATATATCTGGTTTAAAAAAGCTAGAACTTATTTATCAAATCATTGACACTGTAGCCTCGACTCCTACTGAATCCAAAACAATTAAACCCGAAAAAAAAGAGGAAGGAATAATTGAACAAAAGAAGGTTGATGTAAATGAAACAGTTAAAGAAAAAAATAATTCAAAACAAGAAATAGACTCCACAAAAGCTCGAAGAGAAAACAATCATGAAAAAAATGATAACAGGCAAAATAATAAATTTAACAATCCAAGAAGAAAAAAAGATAATCACGAAATAAATCATAATAAAGATACTAGAAACAGGTACAGAGAGCCTGATTTTGAATTTCAAGGTATTATAGATACAGAAGGTGTTTTAGATATGATGCAGGAGGGATACGGTTTTCTTCGCTCCTCAGACTTTAACTATCTATCCTCTCCTGATGACGTTTATGTATCTCAGTCGCAGATTAGGTTGTTTGGCCTTAAAACAGGGGATACAGTCTTAGGAACAGTTAGGCCTCCAAAAGAAGGAGAAAAATATTTCCCCCTTATTAAAATTAATAAAATCAATGGTTTAGATCCAAAAGTTGTTAGAGACAGGGTTTCATTTGAACACCTGACTCCCCTTTTTCCGCAAGAAAAATTTAATCTGGCTGAAAAACAAAATACTGTTTCTACAAGAATTATAGATTTATTCTCTCCCTTAGGAAAAGGGCAAAGAGGAATGATTGTTTCTCAACCAAAAACTGGGAAGACGATGCTTTTGAAAGATATTGCCAATGCAATTGCTGCAAATCACCCAGAAGTGTTCCAATTAATTCTTTTAATCGATGAAAGGCCCGAGGAGGTAACAGATATGCAGAGGAATGTTGATGGGGAAGTCGTTGCTTCCACTTTTGATGAGCCTGCAGACCGGCATGTTAAAGTCGCTAATATAGTATTAGAAAAAGCAAAAAGATTGGTAGAATGTGGTCATGATGTAGTTATACTTCTTGACTCTATCACTCGTTTAGCCAGAGCATATAATACTGTTCAACCTGCTTCAGGTAAAATTCTTAGTGGTGGAGTTGATGCAAATGCTCTACACAAGCCAAAAAGATTTTTTGGTGCTGCCAGAAACATTGAAGGTGGTGGATCGTTGTCAATTATTGCAACCGCGTTGACAGAGACTGGTTCAAAAATGGATGAAGTAATTTTCGAGGAATTTAAAGGAACGGGTAATATGGAGCTTCAACTAGACCGAAGAATTGCCAACCGAAGAATATTCCCTGCTATAGATCTTATTTCCTCAAGTACCAGAAGAGATGATATGCTATTGGACGAAAAAACAATTCAACGAATGTGGATAATGAGAAAGTATTTAGCAGATATGAACCCTGTAGAGGCAATGGAGTTTGTTAATGATAGGTTTATTAAAACCAAAAGCAATGAAGAATTTTTGATCTCAATGAATTCCTAATAGGAATACTTACCAATTCAAATATAATCGCAAATTTAGTACTAGAGTGAAGACACAAATTTAGCCAACTTAGATTTTAAGTTTGCAGCTTTGTTGGAGTGAATGATGTTTTTCTTAGCNAATTTATCAACCATAGATATTACCTCTGGAAACTGTTTATTGGCTTCTTTTTTTGTGGTACTTTCTTTTAATTTCCGGATTGCGTTACGAGCAGTTTTATGCTGAATTTTATTACGCAGACGCTTCTTAAAATTTGAACGNATTCTTTTTAATGCAGATTTATGATTGGCCATAAATTAGGTTTCAAAACTTGATTTAATATTAACTTTACCGGTAATAGCGTGCAAATTTAATAGATTTTTTATTTAATTATCTTTTTTATCTGCTTTTTTCGCTAAAAATCTTTCCTTAGCTTTTTTAAAATCCTTAANTGACATCCTCTTTCCATTAACATAAATAGATTTTATCCCTTTTGGTAATTCCTGATGGAATAAATAATCGAAGTTCATTAATTAGTTAATTAAGTTTAAAATAATTTATTAATAAATAATTATGAAAACAGATCGATTAAGGACCCTACCCTCAATTAAATTATTATCAAAAATCGGTTCTTCTTCACCCAAAGCCTTGACAGAAATTCTATTTGACTCTATCCCTAAACCAATAAGAAATTTTTTCACAACATTTGCTCTTTGGTTTGAGAGTTTAAGATTCAAAATTGAGCCCCCCTCAATAGACGAACGTCCTTCTAAAAGAATTTTTAAGTCTTTCTGACTTAAAAGCAAGTTACCTACGCTTCTAATCTTTTTAAAGGTTTTCTCCCCAAGAATTCTTGTACCTCCNGCTGGGAAGTATATCAGCATGTCATCTTGAGGTTTTAATTTTTTAGTATTTTTATTTGAAAAGCCTTCAGAGATTTGATCATTTAAATTCTCTAAGGTATTAGAAGTATTTTTTGAAACTGGTGGATCATCAATTTTCGTTTTGATTTCTTGATTTTTATCGATAATGATTCTGTCCTGCTGAGATAGTTTATTTTCCTTAGGACAACCATTATTAGTTTTATCTCCATAAACATCGGGGCATTTGTCCTCATGATCTGGTATACCATCAATATCACTATCTGGACAACCATTAAACTCTATAACACCCTTAATCCTAGGACATTTATCCTTTCTATTAATTATACCATCATCATCCTTATCACTATTCCCAATACCTAAATAAATAGATGCATTATGCCTTAAATGAGTAATTCCCTTTTTATCAATTGCTTTATTAAAAGATGAAGAGATTTCAAACCCAATATGATCAGTCAATCTGAATTGCACTCCGAAGCTTGGTGATAAAGTTTTTGAAAAATATTGGTTAAAAGGAATTGAATCGCCAAATAGACCCCTATCTATGCCCGAAATTCCAAAGCCACTTTTAATAAATGGACGTAATTTTTTTCTTGAGTTAAATGTTTTTTTTAGAAATACTTCTCCTGAGTAGTAGGGATAATCAATATTGTCTTGGTCCTCAATTTTTTTTATTTTATTTAGAGACATTTCTACTCCAAAATAAAAACTTCTAGTTATCAATTTAGAAATTGAAACTGATGGTCCCCCAAAATTCCAATGATTGGAAATATTAAAAAAATCTTCGTAAACTTTTCCTTGAGGATAAAATGGAATATTCTTTTTTATTCCAGTTGGATATAAATCTATTGCATTGTAACCTGCTGTTATAATCCACTGATTTTCATTATTTTGAGAAAATAAACTTGTATTTAAAAATAACAATACGATCAGGATATAGAATTTCATTTTAATAAAATTATAAGAAGACAAATTCAAACCTTAAATCATTTATTATCTATTAACTAGTAATTGAGGAAGATCCAGCCTCTTTCAACAAAGTTTATTTGTGCTATTTCTACAATATAATAATATGATCCCGCAGGTAAGTAATCGGATGTTCCCTTGAAAGTCCCAGCCCAATCATTTTGATATCCAATTTTCTCGAAAACAATTTGTCCATTCCTATTGTAGACATATACCCGGGCGTTTGGATATTTTTCTATATTGATAATCTCCCATTTTGATTCTGGACCATAAACTGTTGGAGTAATTAGATTAGAAACTTTAACTTGATCTTCTGGTAATGGACATCCAATACACATGGGGAAGTCAGGGTCACAATAGTTACCAACTCCATCATAATCATCGTCAGCCTGGTCAGGATTTGCAACATTTGGACAATTATCATCAATATCAGGAATACCATCATTATCTGTGTCTCTTGGTTTTACAATGAATTGGGAAGATATAGATGCTGACTCATAAANAGTTGTACCACCAATCATTGCAGTAATATTTGATGTACCGACTCCAACAATCATAATTGTTGTACCAGACACAACTGCAACTTTTGGATTATCACTAACATAAGTTATGTTTCCAGGTCTTGATGTTGTGGGGGGAGTAATTTCAAAGTCATTATCATATTCAAATTTTTCTGGTACATTAAAATTAGAGAGTTCAGTAATTCCCTGAATNACATTTATTATTCTATNTGCNGAGGTNGGATTATAAAATTCATTTCCGCTTTGTGAGGCACTTATTATCACCTCACCAACATCAGTAATTGAAAGCTTATTNTCNGTTAAATTACTTGACCCAAGATCACTTTTNGAAAGATCAACAGTNANATTTGAATCNGANGANGCNTTNATNNTNANTTCTAAATTNNNANNATANCNAANCTCTNNTGGNGGCTCAGGANTNAAACTTATNTTTTGNTTNAATTTNACNANATCAAGATAGGAATTGTGNGTTGCANCTNNATAATTTGGATGATCATTTNCAACTGTAAAATAAGTNATNGANACNATCCCNGTTTGACTATTTGTAACTAAGCTGTAATTTCCNAGACTTCCTGAAATTGTTGCAGCTGAGCCTTCAGCTACCTCAATNTATACNGGAGCACCNGATGTCGAGGTTGCAGATATTGGAATTGAGGTAAAATCCTTTAAGGGCTTTTCAATCGGTAAATCAGANGGTATAATTACCTGACTAGATTTGCGAACNNTCAAATAAACTGAAACTCTTTTAAACTCATATAGATCTGATTCTTCAAAATCAGCATAAAGGGCAATCCTTCCATTATGGTTCAAATCAACTATTCTTCCGTCAACACTTGCAACACTCCTATTTGAAGATCTATATTTGATTACTCCATCAAAGTCAGCATTATATGTAGGCACTATTAATTCAAACTGCCCGATGGTAATTACCTTGATGAGAATAGAATCATACCAAGAAATATCAAGTGATCTTTTGTTGATGGTTAGTGTAGCTGATGCAGATCCTGCAAGGTATAGGTTTGACTCCGCAAGATTAACTGTTATAATTGAACTACCTCCCTTAATTATCGAAACATTATCATTGCTGATACTTGCTATAGAGGTATCAACAATGGAATAGGAAAATACGGCTCCATCAAAGGATTGAGCGGAAAGGGTGAAATCTTGATCGCCAAAACTTTTAGTTACATCATCAAATACAATTTGAGGAATCCCTTTATTAATCTTTAATGTA
>NHFW02000003.1:18035-31457 GCA_002171295.2 Flavobacteriaceae bacterium TMED121 | reverse complement strand
ATAGTTTTAACTCATCTGATAAATTGATTTTAATCCAATTAATAAAACATTCAAATCAGTCTCGATTATTTGAGAGGTTTAAAAAAACTATTTTAAATACTTTAATGAAAATTATAGAGAAACTCTTCTTGTTGTGAAATAAGTTATCTTAGGTAATAATATTCAAATTAATCTGAATCTAATAAACAAATAATAGTCAAAAAGATCCTCGAGATATTAAATGTTATTTTTTAGACGACTATTTAAACCTGTTAGTATAATTTTTTTCAGGGAGGAGGTCAAAAAATATAAATTTAGTTTGATAAAATTTATCAAATAAAAACGATGAAAAAAAGTCTCACATCATTTATTGTTCCAGGTACTTTTGAGGAAAACCGATTTGAAAAATTGCATAATATATCCTTTGAGTCACCAATTGCTGGATCAATAGCAGTTGCAGATGAAATCTCAAAAATAATTCAAGCTAAACAAAATAAAAATGAAATGTGTATTCTTGGTTTGGCAACCGGATCCTCTCCAATTAGTGTTTACAAGAGACTTATTAAACTCCACCAAGATGAAGGTCTTAGCTTTAAAAACGTTATAACATTCAATTTAGACGAATATTTTGGTTTAGAAAAAATGGACATAAATAGTTATTATCAATTCATGCATGATAATTTATTTAACCATATTGATATCCTTCCTGAAAATATTAATATCCCAAATGGAAAATTAAACACAAATCAAGTCCTAAACTATTGTAAAAAATATGAAGAAAAAATAATTAATTCTGGAGGTATAGATTTACAACTTCTGGGAATCGGAAGAACTGGTCATATTGGATTTAATGAACCTGGCTCAAACGTTAACTCTCAAACTCGAATAGTTACTCTTGATCACCTGACAAGATTTGACGCTGCCCCAGCCTTTAATGGCATTGATAATGTGCCTCGAAAAGCAATTACAATGGGGATTAAAACCATTCTTTCCGCTAATCGCATAATATTACTTGCATGGGGGACTAATAAAAGTGAAATTATTCAAAAGGCGATTGAGGGAGAAATTAATTCTAATATACCTACAACCTATTTACAAAATCATAAAAATACCACCGTAATTATTGACGATCAAGCAGCCTCTAACCTCACTAGAATAAAAACACCGTGGATTACAGGGAATTGTAATTGGAAAAATGATAATATTCGCTTTAGAGCAGTACACTGGCTTTGTTCTAAAACTAACAAATCAATACTCAAATTGACAGAGGAGGACTATAACCTTAATGGGCTGTCTGAATTATTGATTCTCGAGGGGAATTATTATGATTTGAATATTAAAATGTTTAATAAGGTCCAAAATACAATTACTGGTTGGCCAGGTGGAAAACCTAACGCAAGTGATCAAAAACGACCTGAACGTGCTCATCCATCAAAAAAGCAATGTATTATTTTTAGTCCTCACCCTGATGATGATGTAATTTCTATGGGAGGTACTTTTGATCGATTGGTAAGCCAAGGGCATGAGGTTCATCTAGCTTATCAAACCTCAGGTAACATAGCTGTTTCAGATGAAGAGGCTTTAAAATATATTGAGGTAATGTTAGATCTAGATTCTGAGCTTAAATCTTATTTACTTTTAAAGAAAGAGATACTTAGTAAAAAGAAAAATCAAATAGACTCTATTTCCCTTAGGAAGCTTAAAACTGCAATTCGAAAGAGGGAATCACTCGCAGCTTCAAGATATCTCGGAATTCCAGATAATCAGGTACATTTCTTAAATCTGCCTTTTTATGAAACTGGTAAGATTCAAAAAAATAATCCTGATGAAAAAGATACTTTAATTACTAATGATATTATCTCAAGGATTAAGCCCCATCAAATTTACGCCGCAGGAGACCTGGCAGACCCGCATGGTACTCATCGTATTTGCCTGAATATTATTTTTGAAAGTCTAAGACAATTAAAGAAGGAAAGCTATATGAAAAATTGCTGGGTTTGGCTTTATCGAGGTGCTTGGCAAGAGTTTGAAATTCACGAAATAGAAATGGCTGTCCCAATGAGCCCTGATCAAGTGATGCGAAAACGTAAGGCAATTTTATATCATCAATCTCAAAAAGATGTTGTAATGTTTCAAGGAAATGATAATCGTGAGTTCTGGCTTCGTGCCGAAGAACGAAACCGAAGAAGTGCAGAAAAGTATAAAAATTTAGGTTTAGCTGATTATCAGGCAATTGAGCTTTTTAAGAAATATAATTTCTAATAAAAACTTCATAGAGTTTTCTTAAAATTATTTGTAAGTTATTTCCAATCTATTTCATTAGCAGGATAGTATTTCAACTTAAGTGACTCCAAAAGTGGACCATGAAAAGAAAGTCTATTTGAGTAATCTTTCCAATCTCTTTGAATATGACTTGTCCATCCAATCTCAGCATATCCAATTATCCTTGGAAAGGCCATATAAGAAATATCGTCAAAGTTTTCTATGGTCTCACTCCAAAGTGGTGCTTCTAAACCTATGATTTGCTTAGAATCAAATTTTTCAACCAAATTTCTGGGATCCCATTCATAAGCTTTTTTTATTGGTAAATAACCTGCCCATGAAAGTCCCAAATTCGTGATGCTGTCATATTTCATATCTAAATAACAATATGAAGCCGCTGAAATCAATATTTTAGATTTTTTAGGATTCACTTTTGAAAAATCTTCTTCCTTAGCCCAGTATTGCAATAGTGTCTGTTCAGAAATATTAGCCTTTGTAAGTTCATACCAGCCCATCGGGATTTTATTATATTTTTTTATTAACGGAAGGACTCTGTTGATAAAACTTTTAAAATCTTGCTCTGATGTAACATGAGATTCGTCACCTCCAATATGAAAATATGGTCCTGGTGAAATTTCACTAATTTCCCTTATTACATCATCCAAAAAATCATATGTAATTTCCTTTTGAACACAAAGACTTGAAAAACCAACCTCCATTCCTGTGTAAAGCTCTCTAACCTTATCATCACAATTTAATTCTGCATAAGAAGCCAAGGCTGCATTTGTATGACCCGGGACATCAATTTCTGGGACAATAGTTATGAAATGATCTTTAGCATATTTTACAATTTCACGAAAGTCCTCTTGAGAGTAAAATCCACCTTTACCACCGCCTACCTCAGTTTGACCTCCAATCTGAGTGAGCATAGGCCAAGACTTTATTTCAATTCGCCAACCTTGATCGTCAGAAAGGTGTAAGTGCAAATAATTTATTTTGTAAATACTTAAAACATCAATATATCTCTTTACATCAGAAACCGAAAAAAAGTGACGTGAAACATCTAACATTGCTCCTCTATATTCATATGAAGGTTGGTCAGTTATTTCACCGCCAGGTAGGAATAATTTGTTTGAATTATCATTAAAATCATTTAGTTTCAGAACTTGTTCAAGGGTTTTAACACCTCGATAAACACCCTCAGCTGTTTTGCCTGTAATCTTAATTTTATCTATACCTATTTTGACTGTATAAGCCTCATCATTAGAAAATAAGTCGTTTTTAATTTCAAGGGATATTGTTGGATTTAAGTCTAGGTCGTCATGAATTATAACTAATTCTTTTGATGTATGATCTTCCCAAAAGGCGCGTAAGTGATTTCCTATTGGATTGAGTATTTTATCAGAATCATAGATTTTAATAGATTGAATTTTATTAACATTTAATAATTCTTCAGATTTGTTTACAAGTCTTGGTAATGGGATAAGTGGAATCTCATCTAAAGTAAACTTAGGTTGAGGAGACTCACAACAATTCACCATTAAAATAATTAAACAAATTTTAATGTGTATTCCCTTAAAAATAAAGTTATTAGTATTTTTCATGTCTGTATTAATTACAAAAGAGGCCCGCTTTCACAGGCCTCTTTTGTAACATATCTAAATTTAATAATAAGTATGTTTATTTAGCGTACCACAATTTAGTTGTGTTGTTATCGGGTCCTTGTACAGATACAGCAGCATTCACATTTGCTCCATTAGTATTATAAGTATTGGTACCATATCTTAACCTTTGTACCTGTTTACCATTCATTTCACCAGCAAAACTGATTATATCGTTATTATCAGATGTTATAACTGCTGCGGTAGGATATCCAGTGTCTCTAACGATAGCCCAACTTTCGTAGCCGTTGGTATAGTTAACTAACCAACGCTGAGATGCTATTTTCTCTAGCTTTTCTTCCATAGTTCCAGTTAATGAACCCATAGAGGAAGCTGTAAAATCAGATGATGGGGAGGTTTGCCATATAGCCATTGCTTTTTCCAAACCTAATTGATAATAAGTATTAGCATCACCTGCGGCAAGTCCTTTTACAATTGCCTCTGCTATCATAAAATGTGAATCAGCAGATGTCATTAAAACTGACGGGAATTGCTCCTTACCACTTGAATTTCTAACTTGAGTTATTATGTCCGCTGGCTCAGAAAACATTGGACCTGGCATATAACCTTTAAGTTTTGGACTTATTCTTGAGGGCATACCTATATAATTGGTGTTTTCTGGCATAGTGATTGTCAAATCAGCCGCTGTTTCTGTCCAAGTATAATCTGTATCTAAAACAAGACCAGCAGCATCAAGTGTACTTTTAACAAAAGCAACATGATCATCTATTAGAGCAACACCCTCACCAGAGGTTGGCTTCGTGATTTTCATTATTCCACCAACAGCAGGTTTAGTCATTTTAGTTAATCTTGGATCATCATTACCTTTCAAGACATCAGTCATAGCCTGAGAAATTCTCCAATCAGAACCTCCACCTCCAAATGTGTAAACATCTCCAAAGCATGCTGCAGAAGAAGCTCCCCATATATTTGTTTCACCAGGAAAACCTGCAAACATCGCATCAACATCAGCTAATACACCTGATGAAATTGCTTCTGAAACAGCAGCTGCGGAAAAATCTTCTCCTACGCCACCATGTGCCCTTAGTGCTATTCGTAACTTTAAACTATTAGCAGCTTGTTTCCATCTTTGCATATTTCCATTAAATATCACATCATTTTCAGCAAGCTTACCAAATGCACTTCCAGCCTCTGTTTTGCTTCCAATAATAGAAATAGCATTATCAAGATCAGCGATTATTCCTTTATAAATGGTTAGTTGATCGTCGTATTTAGGTAAAGCTATATTTGGATCAGAGGCTTCTGTAAACGGAATCATTCCATAGGCATCTGTAAATTGTTGGTAGTAAAACCCTTTCATTACTAGCCCAAGAGCATAATACATTTCATCTTCTAAAGTACCACCTTCTCCAACGTTGTTCAAATATGAAGTTATAACACTATTATAACCAGAAAGAAAGTTCCAACAGCCTCCGTCTGACCATCCGCTATTGAACAACCATCCTAAATCACCATTCCAAGAAGATCCAGCCCATCCATTTGATGATTGACCTGCAAATTGATCAACATGTATTATATTTCCTAACCAAATAGGAAACATGTTACCTCTTAAAAGCCTTTGTTGAATCTCAGTCACAAAAAACTTGGCACTGATATCGTTTGTGGAAAGTGCGTCAGGCCTTTCATTGATTTCATTAAAATCCTTTTCACACGACAGAGTCAGAGTCAAAAGAAAACTACTACAAAATATTAAGATTTTATTTTTCATTTTGTTAAATATTTATATTAAAAATTCAAGGTTACATTAAGGCCTAAACTCGTTAAGGTAGGCATCGCGTAATGTGACATACCTTGTACTCCGATTGATGTACCCAACATAGCTTCGGGGTCAATATCATCAGCACTTTTAGATAGGAAGAATAAATTTCTACCCACTAATTGAATGTTTGCACTTTGAAGACCTATAATATCTACACCTGGAACATTATATCCAATAGATAATTCTCTTAGTCTAACATTATCCTGGTCATATATGTATTCACCAGAAACATTTGACATTGCTGTCCAGTATTCTTCTCCAGAAATACTCTCCGTGTTAGGAGCTCCAGTTGCTGTGTTATTTCCACTAACTGTTACTCCGTCACGATATTGTAGGCTTCTTTTTGATACACCCGCTCTATCTAAACCAGCAGAGGTTTGTGAATAAATTTGGCCACCTATACGAGCATCAATTAAGAAACTCATCGAAAAATCTTTATATCTAATGGTGTTAGACCATCCGGCTAAGAAATCAGGTTGAGCATTTCCCAGAAGCTCAGTTGGAGCTGCAGATGCTGTGGGTATTCCACTTGCGTCAGTTTCACCAGTCAAGATTCTACCATAAATATCACCAATACTTCCTCCCACAGTTGCTTTGACAGCTATATTATTATCAGATGATGTATTGTATGTAAAGTTGTCAAGTCCGTCTACTAATTCTTCAACTTTATTTTTATTTGCTGAATAAAAAAGTGACGTGTTCCAAGAAAAATTATTAATATCAATTAAATCTGCACCAAGAGCAATCTCCAAACCTTTATTGGATACTAAACCAATATTTGACCTATTAAATGTATAACCTGTAGATGCTGCAACTGGAACATCAAAAATTAAATCTTTAGTTTCTATATCATAAACAGTCAAATCTAGGGTAAGCTTATTACTCAGCATACTTAATTCTAATCCAAACTCGGAAGAAGTTACTGTCTCAGGCTTTAAATCTGGATTAAATTTGACTGGTGAGTTACTTAACGTTGTTAACCCACGGTAGCCCTGGCCAGGAACATTATATGTTTGGATAAGCTGATATGGATCTGTGTCATTACCTACTTGTGCCAAACTAGCTCGTAATTTAACGAGATTGAAAAAATTCTGCTCTGGGTCGATATATCTATTAAGTATTGCAGATAAACTCACAGAACTATACGTGTAAGATCTATTATCTTCGCTCAAAGTGGATGACCAGTCGTTACGAACAGAACCATCTAAATACAAGAAATTATCATATCCTAAATTTACAGAACCGTATGCAGAATTTACTTTTTTAATGGCCAGTGGTGCTTCTACTGGCGCATTAACCGTATTTAAATTTGCAACAAAAAATTTAGTTGGAATTTTAAAATCGGAACCAAAAATCATCATTCCCTCAGAACTCCGTCTTGATAAATTACCACCTAGATTGGCAACGGCGTTTAATTTATCTGTAAATTCATATTTAGCGGTTAATAAAAATTCAGAGTTTAACTCACCGAATTGACTTTCTTGAAGAATCATTGAACCATCATTTAAATTATGGTGTCCAGGTTTTTTAATTTCGTTATCTCTAACATTAGTGACATCAGCACCTATTCGGACAAAAGCACTTAACCAGTCTGTAAACTCATAATTTATTTTAGTGTAAGCTAAAAATCTATTTCTTCGGACACTACTATAATCGTGTTGAGACTGCCAGAAAGGATTTCCTCTAAGACCATCGCCGTATGTAATAACTCTAAATTCTGAAGGAGTTCCAGGGTTCGCCATTTGATAATTACGCATATCGTCAATCGCAACATTTCTAGGTATTTCATATAAATTCCCAATTAGACCTTGAGCTCCAACGGTAGATGCTCTACCAAGGACTTCCTGTGTAAAATAGGTAGCCTTAGCATCAATAGTTAATTTATCAGAAAGATTGGCTACTCCCCTTAAATTAAAGTTATGGCTGTTTAAATCAGAACCCTCTACAATTGATTCAGATGAGTTATTTGTATAAGAAAATCGAACAGAGCCAGCCTCAGACCTTTTGTCTAGAGAAAGAGATGTTATTGCTCGTACACCAGATCTAAAAAAGTCTTCAACATTATTAGATTGTGCACTATATGCTTTTGTAGTCCCATCATAATAGGGTTGTTGGGAACCGTCTAATTTCCCTCCCCAAGATCTATCTGACCAGCTACCAGCTGAACGAGCTAAATTTGGAGCGCTAAGAGTACCTTGACCATATAGATTTTGAAAATCTGGCAAAAACATAGGGTTATCAACATATAAGTTTGTTTTTAATGTTACACCTAATCTATCAGAACTTGAACCTTTTTTTGTTGTGACAAGTATCACTCCATTACCAGCTCTTGAACCGTAAAGTGCTGATGCAGCTGGTCCTTTAAGCACAGATATAGATTCAACATCGTCAGGATTAATATCAGAAATACCACCACCAGCAATACTTGGCTCAAAACTTGGCTGTCCACCCCCATTATTGGAGCCTGCTTCTCTTTGACCACCATCATTACTAAGTGGTAATGAAGCATTTATAGGCATACCATCAACAACGATAAGCGCCTGGGAATTACCACTTAGCGAACTGTTACCTCTAATAGTAATTCTAGAACCAGATCCTAAAGATCCCGCAGCAGACACCTGTAACCCTGCTACCTTTCCAGTAAGTGAACTAGCAAGATTATTGTCTTTAATAGTATTAACATTATCCCCATCAACTTCGGTCACTGAATAACCTAATGATTTTTTTTCTCTTGAAATTCCAAGTGCTGTCACAACTATCTCATCTAAAGCCCCAGATTGCTTTAAAGAAATATCAAAATTTGAGTCGTCTGAAACTTTAAGTGTTAAAGTTTCATAACCAACATAACTTAATAGAATTGTTTGTCCTTCAGAGGCATTAATAGAATAATTACCATCAAAGTCAGTGGTTGTTCCATCGTTGGTCTCGACTACTACNATAGTNGCTCCAGGCAATGGAACTCCGTTTTCATCAGTNATAGTTCCACTGATTGTTTCTTGTGCACTCATTGCANAACTTAAAAGNATAANNATGCTNANNAATGCGTTTTTAAATNTTTGTTTCATGTTTTAATAAATTTGTNTAAATATATATTNTGAANCAGAAGATTATCAGTAATTTATACAAAGTAGGTTATAATGTATACGAATANTAANATTTNANTAGNGCTTAAATTATTAGCCGTTAATTATTTTTTCTTTAATTGACTTAAGATANCTTCCTCCTATTTTGTAATATTTTGAGCCNACATAAATTAGATCAGATTCAATTTTTGATATTTTATTTTTGTTGATTAAAAAGGATCTATGAACCCTTACAAAGACTTCACTTGGAAGTTGTTTTTGAAATTTAGATAGATTATTATGAACTAAATAATTTTTATTTTCTAAAATTATTTTAACATAATCCTTAACTGCTTCCACGGCTATTATATCATCAACTTCAACCCTAATATTAGATCGATTAGCCCTAACATAAATGTGTGATATTTTCTTTCTAGAAGAAAAAATGAAAGAATTATTCCTAATGGAGTATCTAATAATAAATACCAGACTAACTAAAACAACTATTAATAATAGGTATATTAAGTTAGTCGNGGTTCTTTTTTCAATTTTTTTTGAAAACTCTTCAAAGGTTATTGGATTATCTTCAATGCTNTAAAAAGAAATCTTATTAGAGGTAAATTTATTNTCATTAAATTCTTTAGTATAAAAGAAAAACTTNTTCCTTANAGTACTTCGATAGAAATTTACTTTGTTCGCCAACCTGCTTGTGTTTACTAGAATACTGTCTCCTACATACTTTTCCACTCCATTTTCAATTTCAATTTTTTTTAATTTAACAAAACCATTGTCATTTGTATCACTGTAGGTTGATACAAAAAAACTTCTTTTGTCATCAGTCAACGACAGGGTTTCTGCGTTGAATGATTCTGAGGAACCTTCGATATNATTTGTCCAAATCCTTTGACTGAAAACTGTATCCTTACTTCGACTGAAATCTAAATTATAAAAGTCATAATAAAACTGCTTCCCCAAAGAACCTTCTCCTGTTTGGTTTCCGCTGCCTCCATAAAGCAATAGCTTTTTATTTTTNGTGTATTTTAAGGCAGAGTAAAATCTAGGATTTATTTCATCACCTATAATATTTAAATCTTTTAATTGATTATCAGTGAAACTATATGACCTCAGATTATTGTAAAATTTAAAATCTCCGTAACCCCCAAAAAAATAAAGATTTTGATCNTCAGAATCAAGGAAGGAATTGTGATGGAAAAGTTGATAATCAAAAAGATTGTTTTTAAAAATACCTTTCCACTTGTAGTTATCCAAATCTAGAATACTAATCGTATATTGATTCTTACTCGATATATCGTCAAATGTATTTGAGTCATCTGCACTGTAAGTAATTCCAAGTTTTTTGCGGAGCAAACTATTTCTAACGATATTGTCTTTTTTAATTTGATAATAAATTAATTGATTTTTGTTGTAATCAATAAAGCCAGTACCCGTTGTAAAATTNTTCATTTTAAAACGATTATTATATTTAATTTGATCAACATAGTCGGTCATAATATCATATATATAAATGTCCTCAGCCCCAATTAAAAAAAACTTGGAATCTCTTTCATTAAAAATTACATTGTAATTATTGGGAAATTCCAGGGTCTTAATTTTTTTCCANTTGAAATAATCATTAATTAACCAATAAGGATTTTTAACAAGGCCACGGAATGAACCTGTTTTGTCATATACTTTCTCTCCATCCTTTTGATCTAGAATAAAATAATATTCATCAAAAGCATCACGAAGTATTAAGTTTCGAATTTTAAAGGCAGGTACATCAGCATAATTACTTAATGCACCAAAAANAAGATTTAACCTGTTATTTTGAGCGTTAAAATCATAACGAAAACTATCTTTTTGCCCATCAAAAACATANCTTAAAAGATTATTCTTAAAATCAAAAACAATCTCTATTTCATGCCAATCCTCTGAATTTATTATGTTCTCTGAAATAGGAATTTCAAATAACTTTTTTTCTCCAACCTTGTTAATCTGCAGGACAGCCCCTTTTTGGTTTTCAAAATCGTAATTATAATATAAAGAAAACTGAGATTTATNTTTAAATCCTCTTAATGTGAAAATATCTCCTATGAAAATTTTATTATAAAAAGATAAATTAAACTTAATAGAAATTTGACTTTNAAAAGCTACACTTTTTTCAAAGACCATGTAACTGGTCCTGTTCTCTTTTGAATAATCATTAGAATAAAATTTCAATCCAGATTGACTAAAACAATAATTAAACAATAANAATAAAACTAGAAAAGGTGAGTTCACANCTTTTGATTTTATGAAANATTTAATTAAGAAGGTTTTTAATGACATAATTCACCTTATGATNAGGGATACTAAGTTTGGCTTTTAATAGTATGCACTACTNGCGTGAATTTACTACTTAAATNTCAAATANTCTCAAAATTTAATTTTCAGATTGTATTATTTCCCTNANNTCTTCAACNATGAGATGAANATCATCTTCTGTATCTTGGAGTTGTCTAAATATTAANAAAACTAAATTTTCACTTGGATCAATAAAGAAGCTNGTTGAGAACATCCCATCCCAATAAATTGATCCAGTATTTCCAGTAAATCCCATTTTAATATCTAAATCGGTTGTAATGCCTGAGGCTAGGCCNTGTGATAGATCCTCCACNAGATGTTCTACTTGATTTTCTTTTAAAGANTCTATTATATTCGAGCTAACGATTCTTTTATTCTTATAAACTCCNCCATCACATATCATTTGAAGAAATTTAGAAAAAGAAGTTACTGTGGATGACAATCCTGCACCACCAGAAAAAAAATCCTTTCCCTTCAAGGGATAATCTACATCGTATTTTTCTGCATCATATATCTTCCAAAAACCATCAACGTTGGTTTGGATTGGAACCAATCTTTTTTTCTTTGATTCAGGTATATAAAAATATGTATCCCTCATTTCTAGTGGATCGAAAAAAAATGTTTTAAAATAATCTGATAAACTTTTACCAGATATTATTTCAATTAGATGGCCAACAACGTCAATATTTAATCCATATTTAAAAGATTCTCCNGGCTCAAAAAGAAGAGGGAGAGAGGCCAGTTTTTTTACATTTTCACTTTGTAAAATATTGTCGGTTGTAAAAAGTTCTATTATTCCTGCCTTAGAATATATTTCAGAATGACTTAGAATGTCATCANATGATCCATAANTTAGTCCCGAANTNTGNGTTAAAAGGTGTTTTAAGGTTATTTTNTTTTTAGCAGNTCGCNCGGTNNAAGNNCCGTCTTTAGTATCAAANGATTCAATGACNGTTANATTCTTAAATTCAGGTATAAAATTTTCTANAGGGTCANTTAATGAAATTTTATTGTNTTCAACCAGNTGCAATACTGCAATACTGGTCATAATTTTAGTCATGGATGCAATCCTNAAAATGTCATTATTTTTAAATTTAATTTTCTTATTGAAATTGCTATATCCATAAGATTTAAAGTGAACAATCTTATNATTTTTTTNAACAAGAATTACTGTTCCTGGAATTTGATTATTTAATATTTTATCTTCAATATATGNGTCTATTTTACTAATTGATTGAATNGATAAGTCATTTTNNTTTNGGGNANTATCNACACATGAANANAAAATNACNNNAAATNATAATAGTACNATTCGCATTTNNNANNTTTAANTTTTAAATGTAAAGTTTAAATTTTCATATTTTAATAATATTATACGAATAGCTGATTTTNTTAGACAAATAATTNGNTTAAATCTGGTTTTAATTTGAAAAAAAAATATTTAATTTCAATATTATTTAATTCATGGANAATAAAANNCANCTATTAGAGCTAATTAAGTCACGNAGGTCTATAATGCCTAATCAATATAATGCTTCGACTATTAAAGATGAAGAAATAAATTTAATTCTTGAGGCAGCTAATTGGGCTCCAACTCACAAGAAAACAGAACCTTGGAGGTTTAAGGTTTTAAAAAATAAAACTAAGAATGATCTAGGAAAGTTTTTGGCAGATAAATACAAGGAGAGTAATACTAATTTTTCAAAATTTAAATACAATAATTTGATTGAAAAGGCAAAGAAATCTTCTACGATCATATTAATATGTATGCAACGTGATCCAAACGAGTCCGTTCCAGAATGGGAGGAAATAGCTTCCGTTTCAATGTCAGTTCAAAATATGTGGCTAATGGCAACAAATNTNNANATTGGGTCNTACTGGAGTTCCCCAAAACTNATAAGTTCTATTGACGAATTTACCCCTCTTAGTAANGGAGAAAANTGCCTTGGTATTTTTTANATGGGNAAATATGATGGAGAAACNNTTNCAAGAAATCCTAGTCCAATNGNAAANAAAGTNNCCTGGTTNAATTAGNTTTNANAATCAGGAGTAANAAAAACAAAAACGGAAAACAATCTTACGACTGTCTCCCGTTATGTACTCGAGGCGGGACTTGAACCCGCACGACCGCAATGGTCATTGGATTTTAAGTCCAACGTGTCTACCAATTCCACCACTCGAGCAGGACTTAAAAAAAACTGAGCGAAAGACGGGATTTGAACCCGCGACCCTCACCTTGGCAAGGTGATGCTCTACCCCTGAGCTACTTTCGCATGTGGGTTGCAAAAATAGTAAAATATNACATTCNTAATTAATATTATATTAAACTTTTACA